>NZ_JBFUJE010000212.1:0-6650 GCF_056401535.1 Luteibacter sp. P4_E6
CGAGGGATACACGGTCGAGGCCGGCCAGGCCTCCTACAAGACCGAAAAGGTCGGTATGGGCCCGCTGGGCGACCGCGCTCCGCTGGATACGCCCTATTCGGTGCAGGCGGTGAATAACGACCTGGCCCGCAATCAGCAGTTGCAGAGCGTGCGCGAGGCCTTTCGCTTCCTGCCGAYGGTGCAGGGCGAGAACGTGCGGCCTCAGAGCCGCGGGCTTCAGGCTGGCGTCGTCCAGAACACCCGTATCGATGGCCTGAACATCGCCGCCACGACGGATTACCCGATCGAACAGTTTGAGCAGATCGAGGTGCTGAACGGTCTTGCCGGCGCGCTGTACGGTCCCGCCAGTCCGGCAGGCACCTTCAACTACATCTTCAAGCGCCCCACCGACGCGCCCCTGCGAGAGTTCGACGTGCGTTACAACTCGCGCGGATCGGCGCTGGGGCATGCCGACCTAGGCGGCCGTTTCGGAGTGGACGACCGCTTCGGTTACCGGGTGAACGTGCTCGATCAGAACGGACCGGGCTACGTGGAGGGCAGTCGGCTCGCCCGTCGCCTGGGGAGCGTCGGTTTCGACGCCCGTCTCGGTGAGCACACGGTGCTCGAGAACGATGCGAGCTACTACCACTACACCTCGACCGGCTTCCCTGGCACGTTTGCGCTAGGGAAAGGCGTTGTCCTGCCTTCCGCACCAGACCCGAAGCGCGCCGGTTATGGCCAGACCTGGGGCGGTGACGACAACATCACCCGGATCGTCAGTTCGCGTCTGCGCACCGCCTTCAACGATCGCTGGACGTTTCGCGCCGGCGTATTGAAAGAGAGCAACGACCGGCGTTCAACGGTTCCTACCAATACGCTTACGGACAACGCGGGCGATTACACGACCACTGCGGCGACGACCACGTACAGCTACGACATGATCGTCAGCAACATGCTGGCGCTGAATGGTCGCGTGGATACCGGGCCGCTTACCCATGACCTTCTCATCGCGAACAACGGTTTCTACTGGAGCCGCTACACGCCGCTCACGACGGGCCCGGTGACGGTCGGTCGTGCCATCCTCGACAGCCCGGTGTCTTTCGCGAAGCCCGGATTGCCGGACTTTTCGCAGCGCTACAAGTCGATGAACACGAAGCAGCAATCGGTCTCGATCGGCGACACCGTTGGCTTCAACGAGCACTGGTCGGCCCTGGTTGCCGCCAGCGACAGCTGGCTGTACGTGCGCAATTACAACCGCCAGGGGGCGACCACGAGTTCGTACGATGCCCACGGCATCAGCCCCACCGTCAGCGTGATGTTCAAGCCAGTGCCGACGCAGATGGCGTACATCACGTATGCGGATAGCCTGCAGCAAGGCGATATCGCGCCCGCCGGTACGGCCAATATCAATCAAAGCCTTTCGCCCTATCGCAGCAAGGAGTGGGAGGCGGGCTACAAGGCACGTGTCGGACCGATCGACCTGGGCGCGGCGCTGTATCGGATCGAACGCCCTTACGCCTACGTGGGTGCCGACAATGTTTTCGCCCAGCAGGGTCGACAGGTGAATCGTGGTATCGAACTGACGGCGAACGGCGATATCGGGCGCGACGTAACGGTTTTCACGGGTGTCTCGCTGCTTGATCCACGCCTCTATCGCACGGGTTCGACGACCACCAGTGACAAGCAGATCCTTGGTCTGGCGCGCGTCGTCTACAACTCGCTTATCGAGTACAGAATGCCTTGGGTTCCGGGCCTGACACTGACGCTCAACGTGAATCACGCCGGCCGCCGTGCCGGGGACTACCTCAATAGCTATTACGTAAAGGGATACACCGTGGCCGACATCGGCGGACGCTTCCAGACGCGCATCCACACGTACCCCGTGACGTTCCGGCTCGCGCTCGACAACGCGACCGACAGGCGTTACTGGGCCAACGTTACGCCTGCGGGACAGAACGGATACAACGCTGCCGGCAGTGCCACGGCGACGTTGGGCGCGCCGCGCACCGTGCGAGCGTCGGTGCAGGTGGACCTGCTATGAAGACGATGGCCTGGGTCGTCGTCACCTGTCTGGCCGCAGCCTTCCCGGCGCTCGCGGCGCCACCGTCTCCGGTCGCCGCGCCGACGACCTCACCGCTCACCGTCTACGCCGCTGGCAGCCTTACCGGTGCGCTGGCGGACATCGCGAAACAGTACACGGCGGCGACCGGCGAAGCGGTTCGTATCGTCAATGGTCCTGCCGGTCTCCTGCGCGAGCGCATCGAGAAGGGCGAGGCGGCCGATGTCTACATTTCCGCCAACATGGCGCACCCGGAAAAGCTCGCCGCCGAAGGCAAGGCCACCTCGCCTGTGGTCTTCGCGCGTAACGCGCTTTGCGTGCAGACGCTGCCGGATGCGGGTATGACCAGCGCGAACCTGCTCGACCGCCTGCTCGCCCCCGGTGTGCGCATCGGCACGTCCACCCCGGGGGCCGACCCCGGTGGGGACTACGCGTGGCAGTTCTTCGCCCGTGCGGAGACCGTGCGCGCCGGAGCACGTGCCAATCTGGAGGCGAAGGCGAAGAAGCTGGTAGGAGGCCCGGTCGCACCAACCATTCCCGGCAATGTCGGCGCGGCAAAGTATTTCCTGCAGCACCACGTCGTGGATGTGTTCTTCGGCTATTGCAGCTCACACGATGCCACGCCCGATCCGGACCTCAGTAAGGTCGAGGTGCCCGCCAACCTGTCTCTGCCAGTCGATTACGGCATGAGCGTGGTCCTGCGCGAGGGCGATCCCGCACGGCGCGCGGCCTCGTTCCGGTTCGCGCTCTACGCCATGTCGCCGGCGGCGCAGGAACGGCTGCCGGCCTATGGGTTCCGCGCCGTGGCGGCGCCGGAACACTGAATGTTGCGGCCCGGCATGCCTAGGGTACGCCTGCCTCGGCAACCGGACGCAGCAGCGCGGTCACGACCTTGAAGTTCGGCTCCCCCCTATTCTCGGCAAGAACACCACGACGACTGAAGTACGGGATGAAGTCGAGGACACTCTGATCCATAGAGAGCACGCCGCCACGGTGCAGCCAGACCTGGCGTGGGAAGCCGCCCGAGCACGGCAGCCATGACGGCGACGATGCGAACGGCGCAAGGGACAAGCACTCGCCGCGTTGGTTGACGACATGGCCCTTCTGTCCGTTGGCCGGCATGGTGACGATGGCGAGGTCTTCTTCGAGCAGGGCTTCCAACTGGTCCGCTGGCCAGAGATAGGCGAGCTCGTCGCCACCGGGGCGCCGTACAGCGTGCGTTTGCAGGGCGGCATCCGCCGACACGCCTACGTATTGGGAATCGGCATTGCGCAGAACCAGCGGGCCCTGGACGCCTGGAGCGGCCGCAGACGCCGTGCCTACGATGATGAGGCTGGCCAGGAGGGCCGCGGAACGGGGGAGCGGGTGCATGAGCGCGTCCTTTGGTGGGGGAAGTGTCAGGCATGCTCGCCTGTCCGGCCCGGGAGGCGCTGTAGGGCTTGGCCTCAGAATCTGTGGGCCTAGGGCGGGCCGGCATGTTGCGGGACGCCATGACCGCGACCGGGGGCAGGGCTACAATCGAAGGCTTTCCCGTAGCCGACTTACGAGTACCCGCATGGCCCAGCGTCTCGACCCCCTCGATCTCTACGACGTCCGCTCCCTGCTCACCGATGAGGAGCGCATGGTCCAGGATGCCGTCGGCCGTTTCGTGGACGAAAAGGTGCTGCCGATGATCGGCGACGCCTTCGACCAGGCGCGCTTCCCGGCTGAACTGGTGCCCGAGATCGCCTCACTCGGCCTGCTGGGCGCCACGCTACCCGAAGAATATGGCTGCGCCGGCATGAATGCCGTCAGCTATGGCCTGATCTGCCAGGAGCTCGAGCGCGGCGATTCCGGCCTGCGCAGCTTCGCCTCCGTGCAGAGCTCGCTGTGCATGTATCCGATCTTCGCCTACGGCTCGGAAGAACAGAAGCGCGAGTACCTGCCGCGCATGGCGGCCGGCGAAGTGATCGGCTGCTTCGGCCTGACCGAACCGCACGGCGGCTCCGATCCGRCCAACATGAAAACGGTGGCGCGCAAGGACGGCGGCGATTGGGTGATCAACGGCGCCAAGATGTGGATCACCAACGGCAACCTGGCGCACATCGCCATCGTTTGGGCACAGACCGACGACGGCATCCAGGGCTTTGTCGTGCCGACCGACACCAAGGGTTTCGCTGCGCAGGAAGTGCACAAAAAGATGAGCCTGCGCGCCTCGGTCACGTCCGCGCTGTTCTTCGACGACGTGCGCGTTCCCGATAGCGCACGCCTGCCGAACGTGAAGGGCCTGAAGGGCCCGCTCGGCTGCCTCAACCAGGCACGCTACGGCATCACCTGGGGTCCGATCGGCGCCGCGCAGGCCTGTCTGAAGGAAGTGCTCGACTATGCCGAACAGCGCATTCTGTTCGGTCGTCCGCTGGCGGCCAACCAGGCCGTGCAGATTCGTCTGGCCGACATGGCCCGTCGCATCACCACGGCACAGCTGCTGTCGCTTCAGCTCGGTCGCCTGAAGGATGCGGGTAAGCTCCAGCCGACCCAGGTCTCCCTGGCCAAGTGGAACAACGTGCGCATGGCGCTGGACATCGCACGCGACTGCCGCGACATCCTCGGCGGCGCGGGCATCACCACCGAGCATTCGGCCATCCGCCATGCGCTGAACCTGGAATCGGTCATCACCTACGAAGGCACGGAAACCGTGCATCAGCTGGTGGTGGGCCGCGAGCTGACTGGTATCAACGCGTWCTGAGGTGCGTCGTATGACGCCGTCGCCGACGCGCTGAACCAGGAACGCCTCTTACTTTCTTTCGAGTCCCACCATGTCCGTCCCGCATCCCATCCCCGCCCGCCACAAGGGCTTCAACCGCGCCGAGATCGTCGACCAGAACTTCGTCGAGTTCGTGCAGTTCTGGCAGGGCGATGTGGGCCGGGCGCCGGGGGATGACGAACCCGTGCTGCCGGGCAGCGCCCTCGACGCGCGCGGATTCCGCGAACTGTTCGAATCGCAGCTGATCAGCCGACACCTGGATCTCATGGCGCGCGTGCTTCGCGTGCAGAACAAGGTCTTCTACACGATCGGTTCGTCGGGCCACGAGGGCAACGCGATGGTGGCGCGACTGACGCGCCATACCGATCCCGCCTTCCTGCACTACCGCAGCGGCGGTTTCATGGCCGAGCGCTTCCGCAAGCTACCGGGCATGGATCCGGTGATGGATTCCGCACTCTCGTTCGCTGCAAGCAAGGATGATCCGGCTTCTGGTGGGCGTCACAAAGTGTGGGGTAGTAAGCCGTTATGGGTGCTGCCGCAGACCTCGACGATTGCCTCGCATCTGCCCAAGGCGCTGGGCACGGCCGTCGCCATCGAGCAGGCGCGTCGCATCGCGCACACCCTTCCGATTCCTGCCGATTCGATCGCCATCTGTTCATTCGGCGACGCCTCGTCCAACCATGCCACGGCGCAGACTGCCTTTAACGCAGCCGCATGGACGGCGTACCAGAAGCTACCCGCGCCCGTGCTTTTTGTCTGCGAAGACAACGGCATCGGCATCTCGGTGAAGACGCCGGGCGGCTGGGTGGCGAACAACTTCCGCCACCGCCCGGACCTCGATTATTTCTATGCGGACGGCCTCGACCTCGCCGGCGGCTATGCCGACGTGCAGAAAGCCGTCGAACATTGCCGTCGCACGCGCCGCCCCACCTTCCTGCATCTGGGCACGACGCGCGTGATGGGTCACGCCGGTACTGACTTCGAGATCGAATGGCGTTCGATCGAGGAGCTGGTCGCGCTGGAATCTACCGATCCGCTGCTGCGTAGCGCGGCCATTGCGCTGGCCTCCGGCCTGTACGATCGCGACAGCCTGCTCAATCTTTATAACGACACGCGTAAGCGTTGCTTCGAAGCCGCCGAGGAGGCGGACCGCCGGCCGCGTATCACCACGCTCGCCGAGGTGATGCAACCGCTGGCGCCGTATACCCCCGCTGCCGTTCGCGCGGAAGCCGAGCGTCCGGCCCCTGCCACCGAGCGCGAGCGTGTTTTCGGTGGCGTCGACAAGCTGCCCGAGAAGCAGCCGCCGCGGCACCTTGCCATCCAGATCGGTCAGGCACTGCACGACCTCATGGCGAAGTACCCGGAGAGCCTGCTCTTCGGTGAAGACGTCGCACAGAAGGGTGGCGTGTATACGGTGACGAAGGGCCTGCACAAGGCGTTCCGCAACGCGCGCGTCTTCAACACACTGCTCGATGAAACCATGATCCTCGGCCTTGCCCAGGGTTACGCGAACATGGGCATGCTGCCGTTGCCCGAGATCCAGTATCTCGCTTACTTCCACAACGCCTGCGACCAGATTCGTGGCGAAGCGGCATCGCTGCAGTTCTTCTCCAACGACCAGTACCGCAACCCGATGCTTATGCGCGTAGCCTCGCTCGGCTACCAGCGCGGCTTCGGTGGTCACTTCCACAACGACAACTCCATCGCCGCGCTGCGCGACATTCCCGGTCTTGTCGTCGGTTGCCCGAGCCGTGGCGACGACGCGGCGACCATGCTGCGCACGCTGTCGGCACTGGCCAAGGTGGATGGGCGCGTCACTGCGTTCTTCGAGCCGATCGCGCTCTACATGACCAAGGATCTGTACGAGCC
>NZ_JBFUJE010000213.1:0-6649 GCF_056401535.1 Luteibacter sp. P4_E6
CGCTCAACCCGGCCGTGCTGCCCCGATTCATCGCGTTGCTATCACAACCGCGCTTTTCCTGACCGCGAACCTGAACTTTTACGAACCAGTTATGTGACTTCGGACGACAGCTGATACATCATGCGTTTGTCCGGATCGAACGCCACCCTTTTCCAAGTCGTCCGGCATGCACGCGGGTCTTCCCCGGTGGGGCGGTTCGCGTCGGCTACTAACGTAGGAGGAGTGAACGCATGGCTACCACCCGCAAGACTGCCACGAAGAAATCAGCGGCCCGTAAACCGGCCTCGAAAAAGAGCGCCGTAAAGAAGACCGTCGCGAAGAAAGCAGGCGTTCGCGCCGCTGCGAAAAAGACCGCACGCAAGGCGGCCGCACGTCCGGCAGCGGCGAAGAAGGCCGTAAAGAAGGCGGCAGTCAAGAAGTCAGCGGCCAGGAAGTCACCCGCAAAGAAGGCAGCCGTAAAGAAAACGGCCGTGCGCAAGGCCRCTGGCAAGAAAACCACCGTGAAGAAGGCTGCCGGTAAGAAGACGGCAGTCCGGAAGGCCGCCGCCAAGAAGGCCGTCAAGAAAACTGTCGCGCGCAAGGCCGCTGTGAAGAAGGCACCGGCACGCAAGGTCGCCGCGAAGAAGGCAGCGCCGCGCAAGGCCGCCGCGAAGAAGGCAGCGCCGCGCAAGGCCGCCGCGAAGAAGGTCAGCACCAAGGCCTCCGCACGCAAGGCTCCGGCCCGCAAGACGGCCGCCAGCAAGGTCGTCGCGAAGAAGGCGGCTCCCAAGACAGCCGCGCGCAAGGTTGTCGCCACAAAGGCGCCGGCACGCAAGAATACCGCTCCGGCGAAGAAGGTCGCCGCGACGCCGGTCTCGAAGTCCGCTCCGACCAAGCGCAGTGCAAGCGCGCACACGATCGAACAGAAGCCGGTATCGCGTGTCCCCGCGACCAACACGCCGCGTAAGCCGCCGCTGACTGTCGCGCCGGCAACCGCCTCTGCGCCAGCGGCAGCCAAGCCGGTCGTCGCCAAGGCGAAACCCGCGCCGAAGCCCCGCCCGAAGCCGGCGACGCCCGCAGCGACGACTACCGACGAGCCGGTTCAACACATCAGCCAGGAAGAGGCCGTCGCGCACATCCAGGCACTGCTTGAAGCCAAGCGCGAGCGCGATCGTCAGCCGCCCTCGTGGCCGACGGGAGAGAACAGCAATGGTGTGCCGGCCACGCAACCGGGTGGCGAGCAGAATCCGCCGTCACCTTCGCCGGCATCGCCGGAAGCCAACTACGCCAATGAGGCGCATCAGCGCGGCGATCAGCAGAAGAGCAAGCCCTGATCGACGAAGGCTTCGGTCTGCGTATGCTGAATGAAGGGAAAGGGTCGCTTTCGCGACCCTTTCCTTTTTAGCGGGCGTTCAATCGCGGGGGCGCAGTGTCGAAGTCGTCCATCGCCGTCATCTCATCAGAGAAAACCCCATGCGTCGTGCGCATTCCCTGCTTCTCGTTSTCGCGGCTACCCTGCCGCTGGCGGGTTGTTACTACGACCCCGGCTACGTTCGCAGCCGCTCCGGGGGCGATGCGTATTACGGCACGGAAACGACGACGGTCGTCCAGCCGGTCGGTGCTTACTACGCCCCGGGTTACGGCTACTACGGCCCGGGTTATTACGGCGGTGGGTACTCGACGATTGCCGTGGGTTCCGCCTGGTATGGTGGTGGTTACGACCGTCGCTATTACCGCGACCGTGACGGGCACGATCATCCGCGGCCGCCACCTCCGGGTGGCTGGCACGGTCGTCCCGGCGACGGTGATCATCGACCGCCGGGTGGCTGGCAGGGCGGCGGTCGTCCGCCACCTCCGGGTGGGCAAGGGGGCAATCATCAGCCCCCGCCGGGTGGTTGGCACGGTGGTGGGCAACCCGGTAACCGTCCGCCGTCCTCGTCGGGCTCGCACTCGCCGCCGCGCAACAACGTCAATCGGGGCGCCAGTAATCGCGATGAGCGTTGACGGCGCGGTGATGACCCACAGGGTTGGACGGGCCAGGGAACCGCCCATCACGCCTAGGCTGGACCGCCGCATGCAACGGCGTCTGTCGTGGTGTCTCGCGTTCCTCCGTTATCGCTGGTTTCGCTGGCCGTCGCCGCGCTGCTCGGCTGTACGGCCGTGCAATCGCGAGCGTGGCTGCCCGCGTGGCCCTGGTCGATGCTGGCCACTGTCGTCGCCTTGGCCTATGCCGTTGCCTTGCCATGGAGGGCCGCGCGACACCTCGCCGTAGTCATGCTGTTCGCCGCATGGGCTGCCCTCCAGGGCGCGCGCGGCATGGGTGCGAGACTGCCGGCGGACGACGAGGGGAAGGATGTTGTCGTCACGGGGCGCGTTGTCGATCTTCCGCGAGCGCGTGGCGGCGATGCGTCGTTCCTGTTCGTGCCGGACACCGTAGGCGGTGGGCCACCCGCAACACGAGGCACGTACCGCCTCAGCTGGTATCGCACGCAGGTGTCGCCTGGGCCATGTGAGCGCTGGCGGCTCACCGTTCGCCTGCGCCGTCCCCGCGGCAACATCAATCCGGGCGGCGGTGACGCGGAACGCACGGCCCTTCAGCGCGGCATCGTCGCCTCGGGCTATGTGCGCGCTGCTCCCGACAACGCGCGCATCGGGGTGGGCGTGTGCGTGGACGCATGGCGCGGTGGCATTGCGCGAGCGCTGGACAGCCATCTGGGCACGGAGGACGCCCGTATCCTCAAGGCGCTCGCCGTCGGCGACACGCGCGGCCTCGACGCGGCGGACTGGGACATCGCCCGCGCCACGGGTGTGTCGCACCTGATCGCCATCTCGGGATTTCATGTCGGCGTAGCCGCCGGGGGCGGTGTGCTCGCCACGCGGCTGCTCTACGCGTGGTGGCCGATGCTCGCGCTGTTGTGGCCGAGGCAGATGACGCAGGCGATGGTCGGCCTGCTGGTGGCGGGCGGCTACGGGATGCTCGCCGGGCTGGGGCTACCGACCGTGCGCACTTTGCTGATGATCGGCGTCGTGGTGCTGGCGGGGATGGCACGTCGCCGCGCGGGYGGATTGTCGCTGCTCGCCTTCGCGATGCTCGCCGTGCTGACGTTCGATCCGCTCTCCGTGCTCTCGGCGGGGTTCTGGTTGTCGTTCGCAGGGGTGGGGTTTCTGGTGTGTTGCGTGGCTCCGCGGTCGCGGGGCTTTCTCGGCTGGCTCGGCGAACTTCTGAGAGCGCAGGCGGCGATGAGCATCGCGCTGCTGCCACTGTCCCTGTGCCTGTTCGGCAGCACGTCGCTGATGGGCTTCATCGCCAACCTGGTCGCGGCACCGTTGGTGAGCTTCGTCGTGGTGCCGCTCACGCTGGTGGGCTGCGTCCTCCTGGCCGTGCCGTCTCTCGCGGTTCCTTTACTCGTAGCGGCGGCGTGGTTGCTCAAGCAGCTGTGGCGAATGCTGGCCGCACTGGCCGATGTTCCGGGCGCCCAACTGAGCGTGGCCGAAAGCGGCATCCTGCCGGTTGTTCTGGCGACGGTGGGAGCGCTGTGGCTGTTCATGCCGCGTGGCGTGCCGCTGCGTGGCTACGGCGCCTTATTGTTCCTGCCGTTGCTGCTGCCTCCACGCGATATGCCCAGGTCCGGCGCCTTTCGCGCTTGGGTGCTCGATGTAGGGCAGGGACTGGCAGTGGTCGTCCACACGCGACACCACACACTCGTCTACGACACCGGCCCTGCCTACGGCGGCGGTCGTGACGCCGGCGCCGGCATCGTGCTGCCGTCGATCACGGCTCTGGGCCTGGGCGGGGTGGATACCCTCGTCGTCAGCCACGGGGACGTAGACCACGCCGGTGGCGCGGCGGCCATCGTCGGTCGCTACCCGAAGGCGCGACGGCTCTCCGGCGAACCGGGCAGGCTGGAGTTTCCGGCAGAGCCATGCACGTCGGAGGCGGACTGGTCGTGGGATGGCGTCGGCTTCCACTTTCTCGACGTGCCGCGCGAGGGTCCAGGCAAGACAGCCAGTAACGACCGCTCGTGCGTCCTCTCGATCGAAGGAGAAGGAGGGCGCTTCCTGCTCACAGGCGACATCAGTGCCAAGGCCGAGCGTCGTATGGATCGCGATGCGTTGTGGTCTGAACTGCCGACGGTGACAACGGTAGCGCATCACGGCAGCAAGCATTCGTCCGATGTGCTTTGGCTTCGGGCTGTGCAGCCTGAGCTGGCTATCGTGTCGTCGGGGTGGCGCAATCGGTTTGGCCATCCGCATGCTTCGGTGCTGGCGCGGCATGAGGATGCGGGGGCTGACGTGCTCAACACCGCCATCAGTGGCGCGATCGTGGTCGATATGCCGCGTGATGCCACGCCTCGGGTAGTGCGGGAGTGGCGTCGACCGGCGAGCCGTTACTGGCGGGAGTAAGGAGGGCCGTCCACCGCCCGAACACCCTTTCGTGCTGCACCGCCGTTTGACATTCCCAATTTAGAACGATTTAAATGCGGGTTCCGCTAGACAAGGGGATGAGCGTGACGGTATCGAAGCACGGTTGGGGCAGGGCGGCATTCGCTCTGGTGACGGCGTCTCTTGTGGTACCGGTGGGAGCCCTTGCGGCGACCCAGCGCTTTGACAGCTCCTTCGAGACCGCGCAGCCCGCGCCGCTGGCGGCCAAGGGTGCGCTCGACGTTCGCGTCGTCGGGGGGCCACCCCCGGAGGYAGTGCTTACCGCGAAGGCCAATGTCGGCTTCACCGGCACGCACTCGCTGCGTTACACGGGTACGGGCAATGGCTCGCCGGCGACGACGAAGCTGTTCGACACCGATGTGCGCATCGGCGACGACACGGTGTTGTCCTGGCTGGTCTTCCCTCGCTCCAACAAGGACGACCTCGTCAATCCGGCCAACTACCTGGCCGTGGACCTCGTGTTCGACGACGGCACGCGCCTCTCCACCAGCGCCGCGCGCGACCAGCATCGCGTGCCCGCCACCGCGAAGGGGCAGGGCGAAGGTCGTGTGCTTTATCCCGACCAGTGGAACTACGTGAGCGTGGATCTGGGCGCCGTGGCCAAGGGCCGTCGTGTCCGTTCGATCGAACTTACCGCGGACGCACCTGCTGGCGAGGCCTTCGAGGGCTACCTCGACGACGTGCGCATCGGCGAAGTCAAAGTCATCAACAGCACGCACCCGACCGACTACGTCGACACGCGCCGTGGCTCCAACGCCAACGAAAACTACTCGCGCGGCAACAACTTCCCCGCCGTGGCCATGCCGCATGGCTTCAACTTCTGGACGCCGACGACCAACGCCGGGTCCAACTGGATCTACCAGTACCAGGCCCGCAATGGCGAGGACAATCGCCCGCGCATCGAGGCCTTCGCCCTCTCGCACGAGCCCAGCCCGTGGATGGGCGAGCGCCAGACCTTCCAGGTCATGCCGGCGCAGGCGGCTTCCGGTGCACCGGCGCTGAAACGCGAGACGCGTGCGCTGTCGTTCGGCCACGACGCCGAACTGGCGCATCCGGATTACTACCGCGTGCACTTCGATGACGGCATCACCACCGAGATCACGCCGACCGATCACGCGGCGATGTTCCGCTTCACCTTTGCCGACAAGCGCTCGCAGCTGGTCTTCGACAACCTCAATGAGAAGGCGGCGGTCACGCTCGATCCGGGCCAGCGCAGCATCCAGGGCTGGTCGGACGTCAAGAGCAGTCTTTCCACCGGCGCCACTCGCCTGTTCTTCTACGCGGTGTTCGATAAACCCGTAGCCGAGAGCGGCCGCCTCACCGGCGAGAAGCGCGACGCTGCCTCCGCCTGGTTCGGCTTCGACACGTCGAAGAAGGGCGATCGCGTCGTTTCCATGCGGATCGCCACCTCGCTGATCGGCGTTGACCAGGCGAAGGCCAATCTCGCCCAGGAAATCGCGCCGGACGACACCTTCGACAGCGTGCACGAGCGCGCACGCAAGGCCTGGGACGATCGCCTGGACACGGTCAAGGTGGAAGGCGCCTCGCCCGACGAGAAAACCATCCTCTACTCGAGCCTGTACCGCCTGTTCCTGTACCCGAACCACGCCTACGAGAACACCGGCAGCAAGGACGCGCCCGTGTGGCGCTACGCCAGCCCGTTCTCCGCGCCGGCAGGTTCGAACACGGATACCGCGACGGGTGCGCGTATCGTCGAGGGCCAGCCGTTCGTCAATAACGGCTTCTGGGACACCTATCGCACGGCGTGGCCGGCCTACGTGCTGCTCACCCCGAACGAAGCGGGCAAGATGATCGATGGCTTCGTGCAGCAATATCGCGACTCGGGCTGGATCGCGCGCTGGTCGTCGCCGGGCTATGCCGACCTGATGGTGGGCACGAGCTCGGACGTCGCCTTCTCCGATGCATGGCTGAAGGGCGTGCGTAATTTCGATGTCTCCGCCTTCTACCAGTCGGCCATCCGCAATGCCTCCAGCGTCAGCGAGGTGAAGGGAGCCGGTCGCAAGGGCATCCAGCGTTCGCTGTTCAACGGCTATACCGACGACGGCGTCAAAGAAGGCCTGTCCTGGTCGATGGACGGCTACATCAACGACTTCGCCATCGGCAACCTGGCCAGGGCACTGGCCAAGGACGCGCCAGCCGGTGACGCCTACCGCGCCTCCTACGCCGACGATGCCGCTTGGTATCGCTCGCGTGCCCTCGGTTACAC
>NZ_JBFUJE010000214.1:0-6611 GCF_056401535.1 Luteibacter sp. P4_E6
CTGGTGATCAGCGTCGGCGTGTTCAGCGGGCCGCTGTCGGTGACACCGATGAAAGCCGGCATCGACGTCGAGGCACCCTGGATGCTGCGCGTACTGGGAATCTCCTGGATATAGACGCCCGGGTGCTGATAGTTGGCCACGGTCCTGGTTCCTTTCCCGATGAATGATTCAGAGCGGCGCGCCCGCGCGATGCGTGCGCCCGGGCGTTACCGTCAGTTGAAGTTCCCGCGCCTGGCCGTCGGTGAAGGCGAAGCTCAGTGTCACGGGTGTCGGATCGGCGAGCTGGCCAGAAAGTGCCAGCGTGTACGCACCCCCCGGCGCGCAGCGGGTGCGCACATGGCGCTCCCTTCCGCGCACTGTAACGTAACGTGCGCTGATTTCCGCCGGAGTCCGGGTCGACGCAAGCGCGCCACGGATCAGCGTGGCCTGCGGCGGATACTCATAGCCGGGCCCCGGCTCCAGCATGCAGCGCAACCACGCGTCTGCCAGCGTCGCCTCCGGCGTCAGCTCAAAGTCGAGGCCGTAGGCCAGGAACCCCGGCGCATCCACGTCCAGTCGATAACGCCCCGGCGCCACGTCCACAAGCACATAGCGCGCTTCGGGCCGCCTGGGCAGTGCGATCGGTGCGCCGTTGAGACGAAAGCGAGGCACGATTCCCACCGCGGGCCGTCCGCTGTGCGAATCCAGCAACTCGATGACGCCGCTCAGTCGGTGCATCGCGCTGCCTCGTTGAAGTCCGCCGGTAGTGGCCGGGTATTGACGATGGACAGATCGGTGTTCGTTACCATGTCGACATCGACTGGACGCGT
The DNA here is from genome assembly GCF_056401535.1 of Luteibacter sp. P4_E6. Taxonomy (NCBI): domain Bacteria; kingdom Pseudomonadati; phylum Pseudomonadota; class Gammaproteobacteria; order Lysobacterales; family Rhodanobacteraceae; genus Luteibacter; species Luteibacter sp. P4_E6. The sequence continues at coordinate 810 of NZ_JBFUJE010000214.1, forward strand.
CGAAGGAATGCGAACCGGCGTCAGGGTGTAGAGCTTCGTGAGTTTGTACGCCTTGCCTTGGAAGCCGGACCAGATGTCGCGCAGGCCGTCCAGCGATGTCGCTCGCGGGACGATCTCGATACGCTCGTTGCCGGCCTCGCGCAGGCCCTGGTGAAGCCACTTCCCCTCCAGCGCCGGCACGTCGTGGAACAGGCGAAGCAGTTCGTCCGCCAGTACCAGTTCGATCTCGGCGGACTTGGCATACGGGACCATCGTGTACATCAGGTCGACCACCAGGGGCGCCGGCGTCATCTGCATGGCACTGGGCCGATCGGTTGCAGACGGGCGGCGATCCAGTGTGGGTGGCAGGTTGCGCAGCCAGGGGTTGTGCTCCAGCTGGAAGAGATACACCGACAGCTTGTTCTCGCTCTGCGCATCCATCTCCGCCGGCGAATCGAACACGACGGCAGACTCCGCCGCCAACAACGGAATATGCGCGCGCACGAGTTGGCGCAACGATTCGCTGACCCAGCGCACCACCTGCCCGCTATCGACGGAAGCCATGGGCATCACAAGGTAAACAGGGTATAGGCCGAGCCCACCCATTGCGGTTGGCGCGTGCCGACCTGGGCGAGCACCGAGATGTCCGTATCGCCCACCGTCTTGAGGAACAAGCGGCCAGGATCCACCTCCCCGTAGGAAACGTAGGTGCGTAACGCCAGGTCGGTCGAGCTGCCCGTATCGCCGGTGCGCAGGCGAATCTCGCTCGAAGTCATCGACCATGAAGCCAGCTGCACAGCGCCGCTGGTCTGATTGCTGACCATGATGCCGTTAGCGCCCCGCCGGTAAGGTCCGAAGGACCAGCGCACATTGGCGTCCATGTCGGAGTCGACCACGATATCCAACTGGCGGCCCGGCCGAACGTTGCGAATGTTGAGAAGCACCGTGTGGTACCGCCGCGATTCCCGATGGAAGCTGGCACTGATGCGTCCGTTCCGCCACAACGCCGGCGGGCCATCGCTAAAGAAGGCAAGGACGTTCGCTTCGTTGTTGACCGTGCAATAACCCTGCACGAACGTCGTCCCTTCCTCGACCTCCACGAACAGGGTGAAGGTGAAGTCGTTGGACGCAGGCGCGATGGCCGAGGTAGTGAGCTGCAGCACGCTGTCGTTGAACGCCACTGAACGCAGGATGGGTGTGCCGCTGCCGCTGGCATCCGACGTGACGTTGTACGAAAAGCCCATGCTGTCGCCAAGGCGGCGGCCCAACGACCAGCGTACGCCTGGCGTCTCGAAGGTGATGTTGATGCCGCTGTTGGCCGCGACCTTCTGGAACTGGAGCACCACGGGTATCAGCACTCGGGACATGGCTGTTCGTTTCCCTGGTCAAAAATCGATGGCGAAGGCGCTCAGGCCCACGACGCTGGTGCGATCGGTGCTCGACTGCAAGGTAGCGACCGCATTCGGAGGCAGGTCCACACGACCGCGCAGCTCGCGCTGGGTGGTGCGCACATAGAGTTGCACCAGGATCTCCTGGCTATCGGCGTAGGTCTGAACGAAGAACTCGCGCGCGTTGATCAGAAAATTGCTGAGGTATAGCGCCGGGTCGACGTTGGTGGAAAAGCTCAATCCGACCAGACCCCGGCCGTCGCCTTCGCTCCACACCGCATGCTGGTCGTCGCGGATGGTGATCAGCACGCGGGAGTTGGCCCGCACGTTGCGTAGCGCGATGCTCAACGGCTGGAACGCCACGTCGCGGTCCGCGCGGAACAGTTTGCCCTTCAGCGTCTCCTCGTCAACGTGGTCCATCATTCGCTGGTTCCGGATCGGAACCGACAGCAGTACGTCCTGCGGGTTTTCCTCCACGGTGGGCGGCGTCGTCTCGGGCGGCGTAGTGGATGCCGAGGACGTCACCGTGGACCCTGTGCCCGCCTTATGCGTCGCCTTGCCCTCACCTTTCCTGGACTCTTCCATGGCGGTCACTTTCCGATCGTGATGGTGTTGCGCCCGGACACGAGCTGGCCGCTCGCGCTGCCACCGGGCACGTTATACGTGGCCGTGATCAGTCCCGAAGAGAACGCCAGGTCGAGCTGTAGCGTGGGAGGGCTGCCTGCGGTGAAGCTGCTCCACACCAGGGCCTGCATGCCGCCATAGGTCTTGCCGTCGCTGACATTGAAAAATACCTGCTTGCCAGACACGCTGAAATTCAGCAGCGGTGGCGTCGTGTTGCCCGAATACGCCTCCAGCTGCGCTGTCTGGCTATCGGTCACCAGGAAGTCGTTGCTRTCAGCCACGTTGAGCTGCACTTTCTGGTTGGTGAAATCCTGATTGAACACGAACATGAACGCGATCTGGTAGATCGGCGCATTCGCCATGGCATTCCCCTGGACGATCGTGATGTCGGAGCCTGGGCGCACGTACCCGGTGCGGCCGATGAACAGGCCGCGCCGGGTGGTAGCGCTTTCGCCGTGAAGCCGCAGCTACACGGTCAGTTGATCGGCTTCCACGGGAAGTAGATCGGGGTCTGGCTCAGCGTGGTCTTGCCGCCGTTGTTGAGCGAYACCTGCACCGTCGTGGTGGCGTCGGTGACAATCGCGTATAGCAGGAGGCCCTGCGTGCCGGCCTGGGCGGCCAGATAGCCCTGGACCTGCAGCGTCCACTGGTTGCCGCCACCTCCACTTGAGGCAGTGTCTAGCGTGGTCACGTTCGGGGTGATGGTGATTGCCGACAGCGGCAGGCTACCGGCGGTTACCAGCGAAACCTGCATGCCGGCCGAACCGGATGCTTCGTCGCCAAGGCTGTAGATCACCGGGTAGCCTGCAGCGGCTCCGCCGACATTGATGACAATCTTCGAAGTGCTGGTCGCCGAGCTGCTGATGGTCAGCAGAAGGTTCATGTACTTGTCGAAATCGACGTCCGTTTTCAGGTCAGCCGCTTTTACGAGGGAAGAAGCGTCATAGCTGGCGTTCAATTCGGTAGTGCTCATGGTCGGTCACTCCTGGTCTCAGTCATTGATGGTCGGTGCGTCAAGTGCCCTGCCCACGACATCGTCGAGCGCGAACTGCGTGTCAGCTTGTGTTTTTTCAGGCGCAATCATCCGTGCCCAGCCAACGCTGGACGGAGAAGGCCAAGCGAAATCGCGGCAGCAACCTTCCAGCGCGGCACGGATGCCACGAGCAGAATGTCGGATGGATACCGGACGCCGCGGTTGAACCGCGCTGACAAACACCAGGAAAGACGCGTAGGAAATTCCGCCGCGGCAAAGACTACGTCATGCCGTGGTACGCCTCCTGGCTCACATTTCTTCCTCTACTTGCCATGTCCAAGGCTCACCTGAATCCCCTGTCCTTCGCTCACCAGGAAGGTGAAGCGAGACTTCACAATCGAACCATTTCGCGCGTGAAGACACAACGTACTTTGATAAGCGCATTTGGCAAATGCACGGTGCATGTGTCGCCTGCGTACGCAAGTTGCACATTCATGCGATGCATTTCGTAAAAAGGAAATGCTGCTGCCACGATGGTGTCACCGCACCGATGTGCTGATCTCACGTGCGCAGGGGAGTCGTGCATGTCCGCAGGAACTCCCCTGCACTGTCGATCAGAGAGCAATACCCTGCATACCGGATGCCCCTGAGAACACGGGGGTCTGTCCGACTTGCAACAGTCGACCATCGGCCAGGATCAGGAACGTGTCGATATCGCCACCCAGGGAATTGCCGACGTACAAGAACAATCCATCCGCGGAAGCCTTGAGATCGGTCGGTGCGGCACCGGCTTCCAGCGAACCAGCGACGCCGCCATGGAGGACGGTCAGCGAGCCATCGCCACCGATGCGATACGCGCTGATGTTTCCCTTGCCCGCGTTTGCGGTAAATGCGAAACGTCCGGACACCGTCAGCCAGCATGCGGCGGCCTGTCCGTTTGCGATATCGCTGGAGATCGACTTCAGGCTGCCGTCATGGCTGATCGCATACGAACTGGCCGCCGAGCCGGCAGCCTGCGACGTGACGAGGTGACCGTGCGCGTCGAAGTCGAAGCCGAAGGGCTGTGGGTCGTTCGACGGTGTGATGTCGGGATCCTTGGCCAGACTCCCGTTGCGGTCGACAGCGAAGAGTTCGAACCACCCCTTGGCGGAGGCATCCTTGACCGACACCGCGAGCCAGCCACCGTCCGGCGAGAACTGCAGTTGCGCCGGGGTCATGCCAACGTTGGGCTGGTTGCCCACCAGGGGCGCATCCGTGCCAAGCAGGCGCGTCTCCGCCGGCAAGGCGACGAGCTGCCCTCCGGCGGTGATCTGAAATGCCGTGATCGTGGAGGTGTTGGCGCTGTTGAGAACATAGAGGCGACTGCCCCTCTGGGCGACGCTGACCGGATAGGTACCGCCGGTAGGCTGGACGTCGATCAGGCGCAGGCGGCTGCCCTCGATAGCGAATACGGACACCTGATTGGAGCCCGCATTGGTGGCGAAGAGCAGACGGCCGTCCTCGCTCCTGATCAGCGCATTCTGAGAACCGAGCGGGTCCGGGGGCGGAGCCGTGGTGCCGACGCCGACGCCCTTCCCTCCCGTCGACGCGACCGACACCTTTTCCAGGCCCCCGAAAAAGTTGCGACGTAACACGGCGACGCTGTTGCCCTGGATGTCGTTGGACATAACGTAAACGTAGGGTGAGTCGAAGCGCCGTTGATCCAGCGGGCGATCCTGCGCGTGGACGGCGCTTGCGGCCGCCAGTACGCCGGCGAGGGCGGCAGCCAGCTTTTGTGTGGTGTTCATGGTCGCGTCTCCGAAAGAGCCAGATAGCTCAAAGGGTCTTCGCCCTCAAGACGCGTTTGGTTACAGGTACGTGCCCGAATAAGCCAAGATAAGGACTTCGATCCTTACGTCGGCCGGGCATGAACGAAGCAAGAGCATCAACGGGCGCGGTCGTCGCACTGGGCGCGACCGTCGTGATCTGGGCATTCAGCTGGATCGTGATGAAGCTGGTGCTGCGCTACGCCGGGCCGTTCGACTTCTGCGCGCTGCGCTACCTCATCGGGGCTGCGTTGCTGTTCGTTGTGCTGGTAGTGATGCGTCGTCCCCTGGCCTGCCCTCCGTTAGGCGGAACCATCGTCACCGGGCTGGCCCAGACGGCAGCCTTTCAGGGCCTGGGTCAATTCGCGTTGACCTCCGGAGGCACCGGGCACGTGGTGTTGCTGGCTTACGCCATGCCGTTCTGGGCCGTGCTGCTGGCCTGGTTGTTACTCGGCGAGCGCCCGTTGCGTCGGCACTGGATCGGGCTGGCCCTGGCAGCCACCGGCCTCACCTTTGTCATCGCGCCATGGAACGGGCGCGGCATCGCGAGCACCCTTCGCCGATGAATCGGCTCCTACGGAAGAACATCCAAGACGGACGGGGACCTGCATCTGCAACATGACACGCATGGCATTCGGCGGCCGATTCCTTCGGAGGTTCGCATGAGCAGTGCTGCAGTCGATATGAAGCTCGAGATCGTGGTCATCCCCGTTTCCGACGTCGATCGCGCCAAGCAATTTTACGGCGAGCTGGGGTGGCGACTGGACGCCGATTTCGCTTCGGAAGACGGCTATTTCCGCGTCATCCAGTTCACGCCGCCCGGCTCCGGTTGTTCGGTCATCTTCGGAAAGAACGTCACTGCGGCGGCCCCTGGGTCCGCGCAGGGTCTGTACCTGATCGTCTCCGACATCGAGGCCGCCCGCGACGAACTGATCCGCCGCGGCGTCGATGTGAGCGAGGTGTTCCACGGTGCCGGCGACGCTCACGCCGGGCCGGACGAGCCGTACCTGTTCGGACGGGTCAGGGTCAGCGG
>NZ_JBFUJE010000215.1:0-6597 GCF_056401535.1 Luteibacter sp. P4_E6
GTGTAGCTCTTCGACGAGCTCCCCGAGGACTTCGACGACGACGATGACGAGCCCGGCGACGAGCTGCTGGCCAGTGCCGCCGAGGTAGCCGCGGGCGGAGGCGGCGCGATGATCTTCACCGCGTTATGCAGGTCGCTGGCGAGGATCGGCCACGGACCGTCGGCGCAACTGGACGCGTAAGCCTTCTCGAGCTGCTTGGGCACTTCCAGCCGCGCACCTACCGGCTGGCTGACCTGCGGATCGAGGCGCGGATTGAGGTTGCGCAGCGTGCGGAACCAGCCCTGCGGCATGTCCTCGGCCGAACCCAGGCAAACCGTGAGTTCGGACAGCGAGGCCGGGCGTTTGAGTACGATCTGCCCGCCTTCGCCATCGATCTTCGGCCACTTCAGGTGGTAGCTGTCCGGGTGCAGGAACAGCCAGGCGGCGGCGAGCACCATCGGCACGTAGTCGCGCGTCTCGGCCGACATCTGGCCGTAGATCTGCGGGTCGTAGAAGCTGGCTCCCGGGCTGCCGGCGGCGATGCGGCGCATGCGCCCTTCCCCGCCGTTATAGGCCGCCAGGGTCATCTCGAGATTGTTGTTGAACGCGCCGAGCTGCTCGTCGATGTATTCGGCGTTGGCCTGTGCGGCCATGGTCGGATCGAAGCGCTGGTCGAAGCCGTCCGCATTGGACAGGCCGAAGCGCAGGCCGGTCGCGTACATGAACTGCAGCGGGCCGGACGCGCCGGAACGCGACACGGCGTGTACCTTGCCACCGGATTCCTTGGCCATGATGCCGAACAGCAGGGCCTCGGGCAGGTCGGCCTTTTTATAGGCCGGCCACATCTTGTAGCGCATCATCTGGTAATTGACGTAGGCGTCCATGAGGTTCGGGCGCAGCTGGGTCAGCCACATCTCGAGCGCGGCTTTGACCGGGCCGTTCATCACCATCATGTCGGAGAACTGCTGGCCGCGAAGCATGGTCACGCTGCGCTGCGCCTGGGGCAGCGTACCCACCGCGACGGTGCCGGAGGTATCGCCCGGCTGTGCCCCGACCTCGGCACCCTGCTCGGTGTCGTCGGCGTCCTCACCCTCGATGAAGCTGCCGTCCTTCAGGCGCAGCAGGCGATCGAAAACGGCGGCGAAGCGCTGCGGGTCGCAACCCGGGGTCAGGCCACAACGGGCCGAGGCGTCCTTGAGTTGGTCGAGGGCCTGCTTGCGCGTCTGTGCCGCCTGGGGTGTATCGCCGCGGCGCGCCTGGTCGATCGAGGACTCGTAGCCCTTGCTTGCCTGGTTCATCCGGTCGTACAACGCATTGACCTCGGGCGTTGCGGCCTTGCCCGGACGCGCAGCGCCACCGGAAGCGCAACCGGCGAGGATCGCCAGTGGCAGGAATAGAAGGGGGCGCGGGACGCGAACAGACATGCGGGACTCGGGGTAAGACAATGGCGGTCACGTTACCCCTGGTGCCTCTGCGACTCAAGCGTCGCGATGAGGAAATCTCCGTAACGGCGCACTGTTGCGTAAACTTGTTCAGGACATCCTTAAGGACGAAGCCATGCCAAACATCCTGATCGGCCGCAATGACGAGGCCGCCGTGGAACTGGATTCCCGCTACGGCAACCGGCACGGCATGATCGCCGGCGCCACCGGTACGGGTAAGTCCGTGTCGCTGATGTTGCTGGCGGAAGGCTTCTCCCGACTGGGTGTGCCCTGCTTCCTGGCCGACGCCAAGGGCGATCTGGCCGGACTGTCGCAGGCGGCCGGTGCCCCGTCCGACAAACTCACCGCCCGTCTCGCGAAGCTGGGCCTCACCGACTGGAAGCCCCAGGCCAATCCGGTGGTGTTCTGGGACATCTACGGCAAGCTTGGCCATCCGGTGCGCGCCACCGTGTCGGAGATGGGTCCCACTCTGCTCTCGCGCATTCTCGAACTGAACGACACCCAGGAAGGCGTGCTCGAGGTGGTCTTCCGCGTCGCCGACGACGAAGGCCTGCTACTGCTCGACCTGGCCGACCTGCGGTCCATGCTCGGCTTCGCCGCTGACCACGCGAAGGACATCTCCTCGCGCTACGGCCTGATCAGTGCGCAGAGTGTCGCCGCGATCCAGCGCTCCCTGCTCAGGCTGGAGCAGGACGGTGCGGACTCGTTCTTCGGCGAGCCGGCGCTGGAACTGGCCGACCTGATGCGCCAGGACATGAGTGGCCGCGGCGTCATCAGCGTGCTGGCCGCCGAAGCGCTCATCATGAAGCCGCGCCTGTACTCCACGTTCCTGCTCTGGCTGCTTTCGGAGCTGTTCGAACAGTTGCCCGAAGTGGGCGACCTGGATGCCCCGAAGMTGGTSTTCTTCTTCGACGAGGCGCATCTGCTYTTCRACGACGCGCCTGCCGCACTTCGCCAGCGCGTGGAACAGGTCGTGCGGCTCATCCGTTCGAAGGGCGTGGGCGTGTATTTCTGCTCGCAGAATCCGGACGACGTCCCTGGCGACATCCTCGGCCAGCTCGGCAATCGCATGCAGCACGCCCTTCGCGCCTTCACGCCGCGCGACCAGAAGGCGGTGAAGGCCGCCGCGGAAACGTTCGCGCGTAACCCAAAACTCGACGTGGTCGAAACCATCGGCACGCTCGGCACAGGCGAAGCCCTCGCCTCGACGCTTGGCGAAGGCGGCGTGCCATCGCCGGTGCAGAAAGTGCTCGTGGCAACGCCCGTCTGCCGCATCGGTGCGATCACGGCCGAGGAACGCACGGCCGTGCGTTCGCGCTCGCCCGTGGGCGGCAAATACGATACGACGGTGAATCGCGAATCCGCCGAGGAAATGCTGGCGGCACGTGCCTCGCAGAAGAGTGCGCCGGATGCGCCTGCGGCCCGATCCACGGGAGGCAAAAGCGATGAAGCCTCCAGCGCGGGGTGGAGCAGCGCCGTACGGGACGCCGTATTCGGCACCAGCCGTCGCCAGGGCATGATCGAAACCATGGCCAAGTCCGTGGTGCGCACGGCCGGCTCGCGCGCCGGGCAGCAGATCGTACGCGGCATCCTCGGCAGCATTTTCGGCGGAAAGCGCTGACCATGCCGCGACACGCACTTGCCGATGCCAGCACGCCCTTCGCGCAACGGATCCTCCTCGGCGTGCGTTACCCGTTCCGGGGTGCCGCACCGGTCACAATCCTCGCCGTCGCGGCATTCGAGCTGCTGACGTTTTTCCCGATCACGTTCCTGCGCCTGATCGTCATGTTTTTCGGCTGGGTCGCGACCTATACCTATGCCATCGAGTGCCTGCGGCATACCGCGGATGGGTTCGCCGATCCACCGGAAGTGGCACTCAACACTGACGACCGCACCAGCATCGCCCTTATCGTCATCCAGCTCGCGGGCAATGCCCTCGCTGTGCTCGCGACCCTTTATTTCGGCGCCCTGGGGCTACTGGTCTTGCCGGTGTTCGCCTTCGTCTTGCCGATCATGACGATGTCGCTGACCTTCGACGGCGTCGAGGCGGCGCTGAATCCGTTGACCTGGATCAAGGTGGTAGGGCGCCTTGGAAGCGACTACCTCCTGTTGTTCGTGGTCGTCACGGCGGCCACGTTGCTCCAGGCCGGCGCCTTGTATGCCTTGGCCGAGCACGGTCCCGCGTTCCTGGGTACGGCCGTGTTTTACGTCATCGCCAACTACCTCACTATCTACACCTTTCACCTCATGGGCGCGCTTATCCACCATCGCCACGAGACGCTGGGTTACCAGCCCGAATCCGAGGTGATCGCCGACGCCGCGAATCCGGACGATGACGTGGCACTCCTCGGGCACGTGAACCTGATCGCCCGCGACGATATCCCCGGCGCCACCGATATCCTCACCGAGCGGCTTCGCGAGGGCATCGCGCCCGTGGCGATGCACACGCGTTATCGCGAACTGCTGCGCGTACAGGGCCGCCTTCCCGAACTGCTCGTGCATGGCCAGATATGGATCGCCGCGCTCGTCCAGGCGCGGGAAGAACGTCGCGCGCTCGGCGTGGTGCAGGACTGCATCGACGTCGATCCTGCCTTTCTTCCCGATGCCACGATCACGTGCGGGCCTCTTGCGGACACGGCGGCCCACGGCGGGATGACCCGCCTCGCGCTCCACCTCGCGCTTGGCTACCTGCGTACCTGGCCCGGCGACATGGGCGCGCCACACTACGGCCTGCTCGCCCTGCGCATGCACGAACGCCAGCGTGAGCCCGCCGAAGCGGCCGCACTGGGACGACACCTGCTGGCCGCGTATCCCGATCATCCACTCCGTGTCGACATCGAGGCGTTGCTCGATACCCTCGGCACGATGCGCAAGGTGTCGACATGAGTCGCTGGCGTCCACCCGCGCCCTCGTCGACGGCGATCATCACGCGTGACGGCTTCGAGCGCCTGAAGAGTGAGCTCGACCATCTCTGGCACACCGTGCGACCCGAGGTCGTCAAGGCGCTGGCCGCAGCGGCTGCGGAAGGCGACCGCTCCGAAAACGCGGAATATACCTATCGAAAAAAGCAGCTCGGCGAGATCGATCGTCGTGCGCGCTACCTGAGCAAACGTATTCCGGTACTGCAGGTGGTCGAAGCTGTCGCCTCGCAGCGGGACGCTGTCTTCTTCGGCGCGACGATGGACATCGAGAACGTCGAGACCGGTGAGACGGTGCGCTACCGCATTGTGGGACCGGACGAGACGGATGCCCGGAAGGGATGGATCAGCATCGATTCGCCGATGGCGCGCGCGGTGTTGAAGAAGCGCGTCGACGACGAATTCGAGGCCGATCTGCCGGGCGGGCGCACGCGGTTCGCGGTGTTGGCCGTCGAGTACACCTAAGGGCCTGCGGCCGCTGCCGCGAGCCGGCTGATTTCTGTGGGAGCCGGCTACGCCGGCGATGGGTGCTCGCCGCAGCCGTGCCAGCCGCTGGCGCGGCTATCGCCGATGAATCGGCTCTCACATGGAGCGCGAAACCTGCTCCAGTCCATCGGTAAATCGCGAAACATCGTTAGCGAATACTTCTACAGCCGGCAGATCAAGGTCCGCGCCTTCCCGCAACGCCAACTCCATCCGCTCGCCGTCTTCGGCAACCTTCGACGCGCCGAACACATTCACCCCGCCAAGCACGTGATGAATCCACCCCGCGACTTCCTCGCGGTCGGCGCGCTCGATCACAGGCGGCAGGCGCCCCACGGCTTCCCGCGTCGCTTCCACGCCTGCGCGAATGACGCTGGCAACGTTCTCGTCTGAACCGAACGCACGTCGCAGACGCGCCATGTCGATCACCGGCTCGGCCACCGCGCCCTCTTCCAGCCATCGCGCCACGACGTCGTGGAACGCTTCCAGCCGGATCGGCTTCCGCAACAGATCATCCATGCCAGCCGCCAGGCAAAGCTCGCGCTGGTCGGCACGCGCGTCCGCCGTCATGGCGACGATAGCGAGACGACGCCCGGTACCGGCTTCGCGGCGACGTACTTCACGCGCCACCGCATAACCATCCATACGCGGCATGTGGCAATCCACGAGAAGAAGGTCATAGGACTGCGCGTCCATCGCCTCGATCGCCGCTACGCCATCCTCGACCACGTCACACGTGTAGCCGCGCATGCCCAGTTGCACGCGCACGAGGGCCTGGTTCACCGGATGATCTTCGGCCAGAAGAATGCGCGCGCCGGCACGGAGCGCGCGCGTCGGCAAGGGCAGGTCGGCGCGCATGTCGGCCGTGGGTAACGGTAGCTCCGCGATGGGAAGGTCCAGCGTCACGGTCACCGTCGTGCCCTGCCCCGGCTCGCTGTCGATGGCGATGTGACCGCCCATGCGTTCGATCAGGCGCCGCGAGATACTCAGACCCAGGCCCGTGCCGCCAAACCGACGTGTGGTCGACGACTCAGCCTGGCTGAAAGGCGCGAACACGTGGCGCAGCTTGGCGGCATGAATGCCAATACCGGTATCGTTAACGATGAAACGCAGGCGTTGGCTCGAGGCGAGTGCTTCATCGACCCGCACTTCCACATCGACGCTGCCCGAAACCGTAAACTTGATGGCGTTACCGATGAGGTTGAGTAACACCTGACGCAGCCGTCCGTCATCCACCAGGACGCCGGCCGCGAGCGCCTCGTCGAAGCGGGTCTGCAAGGTCAGCCCCTTCGCTTCCGCCTGTGCCGCAAGGATCGCCACCGCGCCATCGACGATGCTGCGAGGATCGGATGGCCGCGGCTCGAAGGTGAGATGCCCCGCCTCGATCTTGGAGAAATCGAGCACATCGTCGAGGATGTGCAGCAAGGCCTCCGCCGAGTGCTCGATGGTGGAAACCATCTTGCGCTGCTCCGTATCCAGTCGCGTGCGTTCGAGCACGTCGAGCAAGCCGATCACGCCGTTCATCGGCGTACGGATTTCATGACTGATCGTGGCGAGAAAGTCGCTCTTCGCACGCGTCGCGGCTTCGGCCTCGTCGCGTGCGTGCGCGAGGCCCCGGGCTGCCTGCTCTTGTGCCGTGACGTCCACCCAGTAGCCGTTCCAGCGCACCGTGCCGTCGGCGGYGGCCAGTGGCACGGCATCCGAACTGAGGTAACGCACGCGACCGCCGATCTGCGCGCGCACCGTCACGTGCAACGGCGTGAGCTCACGTGCCG
>NZ_JBFUJE010000216.1:0-6579 GCF_056401535.1 Luteibacter sp. P4_E6
ACCCCGCGTCGGCGAGCATTGTGTCTTCACCGTACACGGCGAGCGCAGTGGAAGCACTCGCGACGGGAATGGGGTGGCCGTCGATGATTCGATCGTGGTTGATGACTTTCAGTGCGGCTGGGCCGTGACCTCATAACGTCCGCCCCGCCAGTGATACTCGCTGCAGCCGTGGTCTTCGTCGCATAGGGTGAAGAACTCATTGCCTTGCTCGTCAATCCCCGTCGACGACGGCGGGTTGCGCGAGCCGTGCTCCAGCACTTTGACGACGTTCGGGCCGGCCACGTCGTACACCATGACCCGGTAGGCGGAGCCAGTGGTCCAGACGCTGATGAAGCGGGTGGATCCATCCTTTGGCAGCATCACGTAGGTCGGGGAGGCTCCGACGTGCTCCCGATAGGGCCGAGCACTCCGTTTGCAAGCTTCGACGCAGCGGATGGACAGGTCGCTTCCGCCTGCGCCCGGCACGCTGGCATCGAACTGATAGACGGCATCGGCATCGTTGGAGGTGCGTCCTCGAATGGCCGGACCCTCCTGCTTATCGAAGGCGTACGCTGAGGGCAGGGTGACAAGCGTGGCGAAGCCGAGTATGAAGCGCTTAGGGAATGTCATCGCAGGTCTCCGTAGATGTTCTGGCAGCAGCTGGCGCCAAGGATAGGTCCCTACCGATTGGCAGCACCAGACCCGTTGGAGCAATGACGTATGGCATTTACAAAGAGGCTGGCGTGCATTCTTTTCATCTGCGTTTGCACGCTTGGAAGCGTACGTGCGGCCGAGAAAGATCTTTGGAAGTATCCCTGCGATGTCTACATGTCGTCGGCCTGTATGCGACTGCCGAACGATATGTCGGTCAGCTACCACGTCCCCGCCGATTTTGGCATCTACACCGTACAGTCGTCGGGGAAGGATATCCTTTCGGTCTACGTGGGCATGGCACCTCAGCTACCGGCTGGCGTTCCTTCCATCAAGCTGGATTCCTCCATCGCCACGATGAGTGGCTTTCTGGAGAGGAGGGGTGATCTCATCAGGGCGGACATCGTTATCGCTTCAAAGAGTCGCGAGGTCGACACGGTGCATGTCTTCACGTCCTATTCTGAAGACCAGCGAGCCGCCGTCGCGGCCATTGTGTCGAGCCTGAGGGCTTGCCAGATGCGCGGAAAGGAGGATCTGCGGTGCCCTCAAGAGAGTCCATGGGGGAAGGCGATGGAGGACTGGATCAACACGGTGGCACCTTGAGGACGAGGCCTCCGTGAGCCGAGGCGGTGACGACGCATGCGGCGCCAAGTGACTTCAATGGTCGGGACGAAGATATGAGCGAGCTGTCGGAGATTGACCAACTGTCAGCCGGCATCAGGGAGCTTGGTGACGCGAAGGTCCTGGCCTTCGGCATCTGCTTGCTTGAGCGAGCCATGCCGGCCTTCTTTCAGTTCCAATGTGACACGGGGTGGGTTGGYGGCGGCGTCATGCGCGCGGCCGTTGCTCGGTGCTGGGCGGTGCTGGAGGGTAGTCCTGCCGACGTGGCCAAGTTCGTATCCATTGCGGAGTGCGAGCGTGTTATGCCGGATTCTGAAGGCCGGCATGACTCCGGCTACACGTCGGCCGCTATCGATGCGGTGGATATTGCGTGCAACGTTCTGGGCTTTGTCGAGAGCGGAGACATCGAACTCATCATCGATTCCGTCACTGCACAGACGGACACGATTGATCTCTTCGTTCGGCAGTCGGATGGTTCGGCTCATTCGCTTCTGAAGGACGAGCTCGATCTAATGCGGGGGGACCTGGAATTTATAAACGCGGTCGACGCGGACCCTTCGGTGCTTTTCCCGGCGGTCATGAAGCGCGTGCGTGATCTTGGGTACGGGACGCTACGGTTGAAACTCCCGGACTTCCCTTGAAGCATGGCTTCAGGCGTCTCGTCCCGCTGAGCTGACCTGGGCCATACGTCTCAACCCACCGATACATCCTGCTTCTCCAAGGGCTCGCGCTACTCGCCGTTCGCCCGTTAGACGGATTGCGGGCTGCCGAAATGGTGTAGGGCTACCCCTACAGGAAACCGAGATCCGCTTCGCATTTCCTTGCGAATGCACTGCGTACTATCGCCCCATCCCATCCGCCATTTCAGGGGGCGCCCTTGTTTCGCCGACTTCCCGCTCGGGCGCTGCAGCTGTGTGGCGCTGGCATGTTGATCGTCATTCTAAGCGCGGCGCACGCGAGGCAATCCCCGGCCACCTGCGTGGACTTTTCGTGTGGTCTACCGGCAGAGGGCGCAATGCCGTATCTCCTGGTGGGAAAAGTCGCGTCGGTCGCGAGCACGGTGCAGTCACGGGAACTGTTCAGTGAAATGCGCACGAAGGGGCGATGGAAGTCGCTGCCGTCATCGGACGTCCGCTTTGCGAACGAGATTCAGACACTGGTTATCGATCTCGGTGACCGCCTTACGGCAGTCAACATGAGCCGGGCCGAGATGGTGGCCGCACCCATTCAACCGGGTGATTTCGTCCGATACGCACCCCACCACGGCGCCTTCGAGAAGCCACCGGCAGATCCGGTAGCAGCGACGTTCTGGTCCATCGATGGTTGCGTCGCCATCCTTTGCCGCGCCGGTGATACGAAGTGCGTCGAACGCTACAAATCGGGTGCGTTCGACAAGGTATCCGGTGCGGAAATGAGCTTAAGCCCGCCTCGAGTACGTTCCGGCGGTCGAGTGATCGACGTCAATACGCTTGTTCCGATAAACCCTGCACCCCGCTAACGCGCCGTAAGCCGTTTCCACCCATAAGGATCTGAGATGGACACCGAGCCAATGCCTGCCATGCGCCTCCTTCTTGCTATTGCCATTGCCGCGACGGCCACATCGGCCAGTGCGGGAATCACTACGGGTCCGGATCCGCAAGCAAAGCCGCCGCTATCGTGCTGCTCTGGCGCAGGGGGATCCTCCGGCGGACCGCAAGGTGGCGGTCAATGGGGTACGAACGGGCTGAATGCGTCCGGCCCCGCAGGTGGCTCAAGCGATGGCATGCCGACCTTCGCGGTGAATCCGAACCTTGTGGGCCTGGTGCTTACGGATACGCCACTGCGGTACGAGTCGCCTAAGGGACCCGCCGTCGATGTCACATTGACCTACAACCAGAAAGATAGTGACCAGCCGGCCACCTTCACTTATGCCAACCTCGGAACCGGCTGGACCTTAAACTGGATCGAATACGTCAGCGACAATCCCAACGCCCCAGGCTCGGGCGTGTCGCTCTACCTTCCGGACGGCCAGGCGCGTAGCTACAGCGGCTACAACGCGTCCACGGGTGCGTTCGCACCGGAGCCGCAGGACGGCGCGCACCTCGTCCGCGTGAGCGCATCCCCCATTCGCTACGAGCGCCGCTTCGCGGACGGTAGCATCGAGGTATTCGCCCAGTCGGACACGAGCACAGCGGCACCACGGCGTATCTTTCTCACGGAGCGGGTTGATCCGGCCGGCAACAGGGTTACTGTGCTGTACGACGCGACGGGACGCATAAAGTCGCTGCTGGACGCCTTGGGACGATCCACGACATTTGCGTATAACAATTCGGCCTCTCCGCTGCTTATCACCTCGGTAAGCGACCCCTTCGGACGCACTGCAAGCATTGGCTATGACGCGACTGGTCGGGTGAATTCGATTACCGACTCCATCGGCCTGAACTCGACCGTCGGCTATGCGCCGAACGGCAAAGTAGGCTCGCTGACCACTCCTTACGGAACGAGCACCTTTGCGTACACAGAGAGTGGTTACAACTACGATCTGGTGACAACCGATGCCCTGGGTCGGCAGTCTCGCTACCAGTTTGTTCAGGGCGCGCCGGGAATTCCGTTCAGTGAGAACGCGACTCCAAGCGGTGTTTCCGCGTTCAACTCCTACATCAACGCCCGCAACACGTTCTATTGGGATGCGCAGGCGATGAGCGATGCGCCGAACGATTACACCAAGGCGCGCATCTTTCATTGGGAACACAAGAATCTTGGTGGCTTCTCGAATACGACCTCCGATGCCCTTGAGAGCACCAAGTACCCGCTGGAGAACCGCATCTGGAACAATTATCCAGGGGCCCAGGGTGGGTTATCCGGCTACCTGAATAAGCCAGCGGCGACGGCTCGGCTTCGTGCGGACGGCAGCACCCAGCTTTCGACGAACACCTATAACGAATTCGCCAAACCCATCCAGGTCGTACAACCCGATGGCTTGGTAACAACGTATACCTACGCGCCCAACGGCCAGGATGCGTTGACTATTCGTCGGCAAGGTCCAGGTTACGACGCCACTGAAACCTTCACCTGGAATGCGCAGCACGAGCCGCTTACCTTTACCGACGAACTGGGTCACACCACCACATACACCTACAACCCCGCTGGGCAGAAACTCAGTGAGCGTGACGCGTTGGGCAACACCACATACTGGACGTATGACAGTAGCGGCTTCCTCACGTCCCAAAAAGATCGGAACGGAAAGGTCACGACGTTCACCCATGACGGTGTGGGCCGAATGTCCTCGCAGACAGATGCGGCGGGTTTTACCACGAGCTTCACTTATGACAATCTCGACCGCCTCGTTCGTACGACCTTTTGGGACAATACGTTCGAGGAAGAAACCTACGATAAGCTGGACAAAGTGGCGCATCGTGATCGCACCGGAGCGGTCACTGGCTACGCGTTCAACGCGGGTCGGAAGTTGATTTCCGCGACCGATCCCAATGGCGGCGTGACCAGGTTCACTTACTACGCGAACGACAAGCTTAAGGCCGAGACCACACCGACCGGCGAGGTCACTCGCTGGGTCCGCGACATCGAAGGCCGCGAGACGCAGCGCATCGCGCCCAATGGCGGCGTAACGACGACAACTTACGATGCGACAAACCGGGTCGCGTCCGTAACGAATGCGATGGGTTTCGTGACCACGAACGTGGCGTACGACAGCATGGACCGCCTTATTCGCCGAAGGGATCCCAACGGCGTGATCACCGACTTCACGTATAACGCTCGGGGATGGCCTACCGGCAGCACGGTACGGGCAAACGCGGACGGGTCGGCGTCAGCGGCCGATGCTGTGACAACTCTGAGTTATGACTTCGCGGGTAACGTCATTTCGAGTACCGATCCGGACGGCGTACGGACCGATCTGTCGTATGACAGTGCCGACCGGTTGGTTCGACTGGTGGAGCCGAGCGGCGGCAGCTTGAATTACGTGCTCGACGGTGAGGGAAATCGTCTTCATGAGACGAATGTGCGGGCCGATGGCGCCACCGTGGCGAGGAAGGTTGACCGAACATTCGATGCGTTGAACCAGTTGTTGACCGTGGTGAACGCCCAGGGCAAGGTTACGCGTTTCGAGCACGACGCCGATCGTAACGAATCCAAGGTTACCGATCCGCTCAACCGTGTCGTCACTTCAACGTTCGATCCGATGCGGCGCCCGATCACGCGCACCCGAACCGACGGAGGCAGTACCAAATTCGTTTGGGACGCTGCCAGTCGTCTCGCGTCGATCGTCGATCCGGGTCAGCTGGTAACGCAGTTCGCATACGACGCGTCTGGGCGGCCCGTGAGCGAAAGCAGTCCGGACGCGGGAAGTCTGGCGGGAGTCTACGATGCCACGGGGCATCTGCAGACGAGCACGGACGCGCGCGGCATCGTGAAGCTTTATGCGTTTGATGCGTTGGGCCGCCCGCGCACGATCAAGTCCGGGACAGCCGCGATGGACGAGTCGTACTTCTACGACGAGCCCGCGAGTGTCACCGGCTGCCCTGCCTCGTTTCCCATCGGTCGTCGCACGCGCATGATGGATGGACAAAGCACGACGACGTACTGTTATGACCGGCGTGGCAATGTCACCAGGAAGACCCAGGTCCTTTCCGGAGGTACCAGCGATACCGTCGAATACACCTATACGCTGGCCGACCGTGTCTCAAGCACGTCGCTCCCTTCAGGCACGCTCTTGGTGTCTTCGTACGATGCCAACGGACGCATCGCGTCTATCCGCATGGAGGCCGCAGGCGCGCCCGCCCAGGTCCTCGTTAGCGGGGTGACATACCTTCCCTTTGGCCCGGTCGAGAATTATTCGCTGGGCGGGACACAGGTAGTGAGTCGCGTCTACGACGCGAACTATTGGTTGACGGCCATCAATTCCCCGGCCATCCAGCTTGGGATAAGTCGGGATGCTTCCGGTCTGCCGCTTGGGTACGCCCAGGTTATGGGAGGTGGGGCGGTGTCCGGCGAGAAAATTGTGCACGACAAGGCTGAGCGCCTATCCGCGGTTGCGATCGGGACCCAGGGGCAGTCGTTCACGTGGAACGCCAGTGGAGACCGGCTGACCAAGACGGGTATCGGCAACGGTGCTGGTGCGTATACGTACCAGCCGGGAACACATCGGCTCGCGTCGATCGGCGGTGGTACGGCCCGCACTTACGATTCGATTGGAAACCTCACCTCCATGGTGTCTTCGGGAGAGAGCTACAGTTTCTCGTACGACCTCCGGAATCGCCTGAGCCTGGTGAATCGGGGAGGCGCGGATGTCGCTACCTACACCTACAATCCTCTTGGTCAGCGTGTCTCCAA
>NZ_JBFUJE010000217.1:0-6564 GCF_056401535.1 Luteibacter sp. P4_E6
TGTCTACCCTGCGCGAGCACATCGCCTTTATGCAGCGCGACCGCGCGATGGACGGCGACGTGCGCCTGATGTGCGAACTGGTGGCCTCCGGCCGCCTGGTCGCCTGAGCAGGCGCTACAGCGCGAAGAATCGCAGACTGGCCGCCGCCTCGATCGCCGGCGACCAGTCCTCGAGCATGCCGGCGCGGACGCCTGCCAGGTACTGGTAGAGCTGGGCGTCGTTGATGAGGCCCAGCTTGGCCATGGCCGAGCGTTTCTGTCGACTGATGGTCTTCAGGCTGCGTCCCATCGAGGCGGCGATGTCCACCAGTCCGTATCCCTGCGCATAGGCGCGTAACACCTCTACCTCACGTGGCGACAGCCGCGTGGCGAGGTCGTCGGCGTTGTCTGCGCAATCCGCTTCGTGGAACAGGCGCCGAACGGCCGGGCTCAGGTATGAGCGTCCGACCTCCGCCGCGTGCACTGCCACCGGGACATCGCGGAGGCTGGTCCGTTTGTCGAAGATGGCAGCCACGCCCACGTCCAGCAGGGTGCGCAGGATGGCGGGATTGGACAGCATGGTGAGCACGACGATGCCGGTGTCCGGGCGAAGGGCGCGGATGCGGCGGATCATCGGCATGCCGTCGGGCTGGCTGCCTTCGGGCATGGAGAAGTCGGTGACGACGACGTCGCAGGGGTGGTCGGTGAGGGCGTCGAAGAGGGCATCGGTATCGTGGGCGCGCGCAACCACCTGGTAGCGGTGCGACTTCAGGATGGTCTCGACACCCGCGACAACGACCGGATGATCGTCCGCAATGATCACGGTGCTCTGCATGGCGGGGGCTCGCGAGGGTGGAAATGCCGCCATCTTGTCGAGCAGCCTTGGCGGGGTATATGGAAGAAAAGCGCAATTGCATGTCGGCGCTTGCCACGTCGGAGTTGTCGCGTTACGATGAGTTATCGTATTAACGCGTTAGTACACTATGAAGCGACGCTCGATCGACCCCGAAATGCCGGCCAACTCGGCCGAGACCAGCCTTTGCGAGGCCCTGCTTGGGCTCTCAGGCGTGGATGAGATGCGCGCGTTTCTCCACGATCTCTGTACCCCCGCCGAAATCGAGGTGATGGTCGACCGCTGGCGGGTGGTTCCTTTCCTCCTGGAAGGGCGGTCGTACCGTGAAATTCACGAGCGGACGTCGGTCAGCATCACGACCATCGGCCGTGTGGCGCGCTATCTCAACCAGGGCAGTGGGGGCTACATGGCCGCTGCCGCGCGTCGCAACCTTGCAGGTGTCGCATGAAGCCGCGCGATCGCCTGCGCATCGCCATGCAGAAGTCCGGCCGGTTGACCGATCCCGCGCAGGAATTGCTCGCGCGCTGCGGCCTGAAGTTCCGGCAGAGTCGCGACAAGCTGTTCTGCTTCGGCGAGGGCGAGCCGGTGGATCTCCTGCTCGTTCGTGATGACGATATCCCTGGCCTGATCGCCGAAGGTGTCTGTGACCTCGGCATCGTCGGCCGCAACGTACTTCGCGAATTCCAGCTGACCAACCCGGAGACCGGTATCGGCATGGACGAGCTGCGGCCGCTCGGCTTCGGCCACTGCCGTCTGTCCATCGCCGTGCCCCAGGAGGATGCCTACGACGGTCCCGCCCAGCTTCACGGGCAGCGCATCGCCACCTCCTACCCGGGCCTCCTGGGTGAATGGCTGCGAAGCAACGGCGTCGACGCGAAGGTCGTCATGCTCGCCGGTTCGGTGGAAATCGCGCCGCGCCTCGGCACGGCCGATGCGATCTGCGACCTGGTCTCCAGCGGCGCGACCCTGGTCGCCAACCAGTTGCGCGAAGCCGTCGTCGTGGTGGAGAGCGAAGCGGTGCTGGCCGGCCGTCGCGAACTCCCGTTGGACGAGCGTGGCGAGATCGCCGAACTGCTCCTGCGCCGCCTCGATGGCGTTATCCAGGTACGTGACTCGCGGTTGATCCTGATGCAGGCGCCGCGCGACGCATTGGCGGCCATCACGCGCCTCCTGCCGGGCCTGCCCATCCCCACGCTCACGCCGGTGGATGGCGCGCCCGACCAGGTGGTACTGCAGGCCTTGTGTGCCGGCTCGGTGAGCTGGCGCCAGTTGGAAGATATGAAGCGAGCCGRCGCCCGCGACATGCTCGTGCTGCCGGTGGAGAAGATGCTGGCATGAAACGAATCGTCTGGAAGGGCCTCGACGAGGCCGGACGCGACGCGGCGCTCGCACGGCCGATGCAAGCGCGGGCGAGCAGCCTGCGCGAGGGCGTCGAGTCGATCATCGCGGACGTACGCACTCGCGGCGACACTGCGCTCATCGCGTTGACGGCACGCTACGACGGCAGCACGCTCGACACACTGGCCGTGACCGAGGCGGAATTCGCGGCGGCGGAAGCACGCTTGCCCGATGAGCTGAAAGCGGCGGTGCTCGAAGCGGCCGCTCGTATCGAGCACTTTCATCGTGCCGCCGCGCCGACGCCGGTGAGCGTCGAGACAGCGCCCGGCGTCACGGTGGAGCGCGTACTTCGGCCGATTCGCCGGGTCGGGCTTTACGTGCCCGCCGGCGGTGCGCCGTTGCCGTCGACCGCGATCATGCTCGGCGTGCCGGCCGCTATCGCTGGCTGCCGTGAGGTCGTGCTCTGCACGCCGGTGCAGGCCAACGGTCGCTGTGACGATGCCGTCCTGTTCGCAGCGAAAGCCACCGGCGTGCACCGTGTTTTCAAGCTCGGCGGCGCGCAGGCGATCGCCGCGATGGCCTACGGCACCGCTTCCGTGCCTCGTTGCGACAAGATCTTTGGCCCCGGTAACGCCTGGGTCACCGAAGCCAAGCTGCAGGTGGCCGGCGACCCGGCCGGCGCCGCGATCGACATGCCAGCGGGGCCGTCCGAGGTGCTCGTCATTGCCGACGCCGATGCGGATCCCCGGTTCATCGCTGCCGATCTTCTCTCGCAGGCCGAGCACGGCCCGGACTCGCAGGTGCTCCTGGTCAGCCCGTCGGCGGTGCAACTCGATACCGTGGCCGTCGAGGTCGAACGACAGCGCCGCGAACTTCCGCGCGCCGACGTGGCGGCCACGGCGTTGAGCGAGAGCCGGCTGATCCTCGTCGACGACCTCGACGAGGCGATCGAAGTCAGCAACCGCTATGCCCCGGAACATCTCATCATCCAGACCGTCAACCCGCGCGCCTTGCTCGAGCGCGTGGAATCGGCCGGCTCGGTCTTCCTCGGTGAATGGACGCCGGAGTCGGTCGGCGATTACTGCAGCGGCAGCAACCATGTGCTGCCAACGTACGGCTATGCGCGCAGCTACAGCGGCGTTTCGGTCGCCAGCTTCCAGAAACAGGTGACGGTGCAGGAACTCTCCGCCCAAGGCCTGCGTAACATCGGTCCCTGCGCGGCGATCCTTGCCGAAGCCGAGCAACTCGAAGCCCACCGCCGGGCCGTCACCCTGCGACTCGCCGCCATGGACGCCGCCGCATGAGCATTCTCGATCTCGCACGTGCCGATATCCGCGCGCTCGCACCGTACTCCAGTGCCCGGATGGAAGCCCAAGGGGGCACGGTGTTGCTCAACGCGAACGAATCCTCGCGGCCACCGAATATTCCCGGCGGGGAAGGGCTCAATCGCTATCCCGATCCGCAACCGCGCGGACTCGTGGCGACGCTCGCCGACCTCTACGGAACGACGGACGATCGCGTGCTCGTTACCCGTGGAAGCGACGAATCGATCGACCTGCTCGTACGCGCCTTCTGTCGCGCAGGCGAAGACGCCGTGCTCATATCGCCGCCGACGTTCGGCATGTATGCGGTGTGCGCGCGTATCCAGGGGGCGGCCGTGATCGAGTCGCCGCTCAGCCGCAACGGCGTGCTCGACGTCGACGCGCTTCTCGACGCGGTGACRCCCGCCACGCGTATCGTCTTCGTCTGCACGCCGAACAACCCCACCGGCAACCTCGTCGATCGCGGCGATCTGGAACGCATCGCGAAGGCGCTCGAAGGCCGCGCGCTCCTGGTCATCGACGAGGCCTATGCGGAATACAGCGGCCTCGCCAGCGCAGCCTCGCTGATCGAGACTTACGACAACGTGGCGGTGTTGCGCACGCTGTCCAAGGCCTGGTCGTTGGCTGGCGCTCGTGTGGGTGCCTGTATCGCGCGGCCCGAAGTGATCGGGCTGCTTCGTCGGATCATTCCCCCGTATCCCTTGCCGTCGCCGTGCGTGGATGCCGCCATGGGTGCGCTGTCGTACGAAGGGCGTCGCTTGCAGCGTCACCATCTGCACGAAATTCTCAACGAGCGCGCTCGCATGCTCGTTACCTTGCGTCAGATGCCCGGCGTGCGGGAGGTGATGCCTTCGTACGCTAACTTCCTGGCTGTGCGTTTCGACGATGCGGCAGGAACCTATCGTCGCCTGCTCGCCGCGGGCGTGGTCGTCCGCGACGTGTCGAAATACGCGGGACTGGAAGACGCCCTGCGCATCACTATTGGTACCGGCAACGAGAACGACCGCGTGCTCGCGGTGTTGCGCGCGGGAGCGCCTGCATGAGCCGCAAGATCCTCTTCGTCGATCGCGACGGTTGCCTCATCGAGGAGCCGGCCGACCAGCAGATCGACAGCTACGAGAAGCTGGCCCTGATGCCCGGGGTGATTGCCGCCTTGCAGCGCTGTGTGGCCGCGGGCTATGAGCTGGTGATGGTGACCAATCAGGACGGCCTCGGCACGCCTTCGTTTCCGCAAGCGTCGTTCGATGGGCCGCACGCCTTGCTGTTGAACATCTTCGCCTCGCAGGGCATCACTTTCCGCGAGCAGCTGATCGATCGCAGTCTGCCGCATGAACATCGCGACACGCGCAAACCAGGCACGGGCCTGGCGCGGCACTGGCTGGCGGACGATAGCTGGAGCCGCTCGCAGTCCGCCATGATCGGCGATCGCGAGACCGACCTGGCCTTCGCCGCCAACCTCGGTGTACGCGGTTTTCGCGTGGGCGCTGAGGGTGCGAGCTGGGCCGAGGTGGCGCACGCGCTACTCGATGCACCACGCACCRCCGAGGTGCTGCGCAGGACGAAGGAAACCTCGATCCGCGTGCATGTGGATCTGGACCGTATCGCCGAACCGAACGTGCGCACCGGCCTGGGCTTCTTCGACCACATGCTGGAGCAGATCGGCAAGCACGGCGGATTCGCCCTGAGCCTGACCTGCGACGGGGATACCCATATCGATGAACACCACACCATCGAGGACTCCGCGCTCGCCCTCGGCCAGGCCTTGCGCCAGGCGTTAGGCGACAAGCGTGGCATCGGTCGCTATGGCTTCGCGCTGCCGATGGACGAGAGCGCGGCGCGCGCCGAGCTGGACCTGTCGGGGCGGCCGTACTTCGTCTTCGAGGGCCATTTCCCGCGCGATCGCGTCGGTGATGTGCCGACCGAACTGGTGCCTCACTTCTTCCGTTCGCTTTGCGAAACCCTGGGCGCGAACCTGCACCTCACCGTGCACGGCGAGAACGCTCACCACATGGTCGAAGGCTGTTTCAAGGTCGTCGCGCGCACGCTTCGACAGGCGATCCGCCGCGAAGGCGCCGAGCTGCCGAGCACCAAGGGAAGCCTCTGATGAGCGTGGTTCTCGTCGATGCGGGCGGCACCAACATCGGCTCCGTGCGCTATGCCTTGCAGCGCCTCGGTACCGATGCCGAACTCACCTCGGACGCGGCACGCATCCGCGCGGCCAGCCACGTGATCCTTCCTGGCGTGGGCGCCGCGGCACCGGGCATGCGCATGCTGCGCGAGGCAGGCCTGGTCGAGGTATTGCGCGGATTGAAACAACCCGTGCTCGGCGTCTGCCTGGGCATGCAACTGCTCTGCGAGCGCTCGGAAGAAAGTGACACGGAATGCCTCGGTGTGATCCCGGCGACGGTGACGCGTTTCGCCGGAGCACCTGGCCTGCGCGTGCCGCACATGGGTTGGAATACGCTGCAGGTGACCGTGCCTCATTGCCTCACCGCAGGGCTGCGCGAGGGCGATACCGCGTACTTCGTTCACAGCTTCGCCGTCCCGACAGGCGACTACACACTGGCCTCAAGCGAGCACGGTACGCCGTTCTCGGCCGTAGTCGCCTCCGGCAACTTCATGGGCATGCAATTCCACCCCGAGCGTTCGGCCGGTGTGGGTGCCCAGCTCCTGCGGAACTTCCTCGCCCTATGACTTTACCGATTCCAGCCATCGACCTGCGCGAAGGCAAGGTTGTTCGTCTGTTCAAGGGTGACTATGCCCAGCAGACCACCTTCGCCTTCGAGCCCGAAGCACTGGCGGCTCGGTATGCCGACGAAGGGGCGACGTGGCTGCATGTCGTCGATCTCGATGGCGCGCGTTCGGGCCATTTCGAGAACCTGTCCACGATCGCCGGGGTCGCCTCGAGCGGCCGCCTCCGGGTGCAGGCGGGTGGCGGTATTCGTGACGAGGAGGGCGTACGCCGCCTCCTGGATGCGGGCGTGGAGCGTGTCGTCGTCGGCAGCGTGGCCATCCGCGATCCGGAAGCGGTGGCGGCGTGGATCGGTCGCTACGGCGCCGAGCGCATCGTGCT
>NZ_JBFUJE010000218.1:0-6563 GCF_056401535.1 Luteibacter sp. P4_E6
CCGGCAGCCTGATCGGCAGCCTGCGCCGGGGCGGAGATCGCCGCGGCAGAGACGGCGAAGATGGCGGCGGCAGCGGCGATGCTATGGGTGGCGGTATGCATGGTCGTTCTCCGGGAGGTCAGGGTTTGCCGAAGTGGCATGAATGAATTCGCGTCACCGGGGGCATTGGTTACACGAAGCGAAAATCTTTTTCAGTGCACGCCCATGGCATGATCGACAGACAGCCGGCCACCGCCGCGTGCGATGAGGTACAGCAGGATCGCAGCCCAGGACAAATGCGTCGGCCACGCATCCGGGTAGACGAAGATCTCGATGATCGTCGTCATACCGAGCAACACGAACGCCGATAGTCGCGTTGCCAGACCGAGCACGAGCAACATCGGCACGAACGTTTCGACATACGCCGACATATGCGCGGCGATCTCGGGCGGCACAAGCGGCAGCTTGTACTCGGTGGCGAATAACTCGTAGGTGCCGTCGGTAATCGTCAGGAAACCTTCGACCTTGGTACGCCCGGACTGGAAGAAGACCGCAGCGATGGAGACGCGGGCAACCAGCGCGAGGAACGAATGGCCCACGAGCTGGCCGACGCGGTCCGCGAGGGCGTTCCAGCGCGAGACGGGGGTCGGACGAGTGACGAGCGAACGGGTGAGCGAGTCCATGGCGGGTCCTTCAGGTGGCGAATGCGCCAGCGTTCAGCAGGCTGGCCAGGATGAGGTCGATGCGGGCATCGGGGTGGATGGCAACGGTCGAAAGGGCGGCATCGGCCAGCGAAACCCCTTCGGCGATGGCCTCGAGAAAGCGCAGGACCGGGGCCTCTACCGCCGCGACACCGACCTCGAGATGGCCCCGCGTAACGATGGCGTACTCGGGTTGCCATACAAGGTCGGCACCGACCGCGACGCCAGCCCTGCTTGCCTGCCAGATCGTGACGGCGGGTGATGCGGCAGCGAACGTTCGCGTCGCTGGATGCACCCGCAGCCTGAGCGCAGCGATGCCGTCGGGTCCGAGGGTGGTCATCGTCGCCGCGTCCAGGACGCTGGCGTCGGCGGCGACGAGGCTCTCTACCCAGAGGCGATCGAGTCGTGCGACGTCGGCCAGGTATGGCATGTCGGATGCTGGCGGAAAGGTCCCGATGAAGTCGGGGAAATCGTCGCCATAGGTAAACAGCCTTCCATCGCGCGGTGGCGACTGCGAGGCGTGGAGGGCGGCGGCGGCGCGGAACCAGTCGCGTCCGACCAGGCAGACGACGGCGGGATAATTCGCCTCCAGCGCGTCCAGGCAGGCACGCATGGCGGTATTGCGATAGATCGCGAAGGCGGCCTGGTCAGCGGGGGCAAATGCCCTCTCGTCGTAGAGGGCATCCGCGAAGTCGTCCTGGAAACGTGCGAGGGCGCTCATGCGGCCATCCCTACCGTCTCCAGCAGGGTCTGGGCCCGCTCCCTCTCGGCGAGCAGGTTGGCAAACGCGGGGACGTCGCCATCGCGTTCGATCAGCGTCGGGAGGGAAGTGCCGCGTGACACGACGTGACGATAGAGCGACCACACCGCGTCCACGATCGGTGCGTCGTGCGAGTCGATGAGCAGTGTCGGGTCGGTGTCATCCGCCGCGTGGCCGGCAAGATGGATTTCCGTAACGGCGCGAAGCGGAAACGCATCAAGATAAGCGACAGGATCGGCGCCCAGGTTATGCGAACTGACGTAGACGTTGTTGATGTCGAGTAGCAGACCGCAGCCACTGCGACGTACCAGTTCGGCGAGGAAATCGGTCTCGCTCCAATCGTGCCCATCCAGCACCAGGTAATGCGATGGGTTCTCCAACGATACCCGTCGCCCCAGGCGCTCCTGGGTATGCACGACATTGCGAACGAGGTGTGCCAGCGCCTCGTGGGTTCGCGGGAACGGCAGCAGGTCCGGCACGTAGCGGCCTGCCCACGTCGACCAGGCCATGTGCTCAGACACCAGCGCCGGTTGCACGCGGTCGATGAGGCGGCGCAGGCGCTGCAGCTGCACGGCGTCCGGCAGTGCAGCTGCAGCAAGCGAAAGCGATACGCCGTGCAAGGACAGCGGAAAGCGTTCCGCCAAGGCATCCAGCATCGCCAGTCGTGGTCCGCCATCGACCATGTAGTTCTCGGGATGCACTTCGAGCCACAAGCCACCGGCATGACAACGCATGGCGTCGTCGAAATGCTGGGGCTTGAAGCCGATGCCGGCGGCGGGCGACAGGCTCATGAGGTTGCTCAACCAACCTTGGTCAGCGAGCCATTGCCCTTGGGCGTCTGAATCGCGGTGCAGGTGCCGGCAGGCACATTCTTCCAGGCGTTCTTCTGGTAGTCCGCCTTGGCCGTTCCGGCGCAGGTCGTGCCCGGGCCAGCGGCGCAGTCGTTCTGGCCCGCCTTGGCGACACCCCAGCACTTCTCGACAGCGGGTTTCTTCGCGTCTTTCTGGGTATCGGCTTGCGCGACACCGGCAACCAGGGCGGCGAGGGTGAAGGCGACGGAGGCAATGTGACGATGGTTCATGGGAACTCCTTGCGGGGAGGGCCGGACACGATGTCCGGCTTCACGAATGAGTTCGCGGGGCCGGATGGGTCGGTTACACGCGGCGGCGTCTTTTTTTTTCGGTCGTGCTGTAACCGGATGTGCGCGGCGAGCGAACTGAGGGACATGCCCACCATGTCGTCGTCGCCACGCTCGGCCCGCGGCGCTTGCGATAGCGAGCCGGGCATGGCTATATCGCTGTCCATGGACAGCCCAGCCATCACAGCGACACCCCCGACGGAGCGGGTAGCTGACGTCTTTTCGGCGACGGAGAACGAGCTCCGCGCCTGCTTCGTCCTCGGCCTGGGTGGCGATGCCGCCCAGTACCGGCTCTTTCTCCACGGCCTCGGTTCGCACCTGCGCGCGTACCTGCGCAGGCGCCTGCCGCGTGCGCAGGCCGACGTCGAAGACATCCTCCAGGAGACCCTGCTCGCCGTGCACAATGCGCGACACACCTACCGCGACGACCAGCCGCTCACCGCCTGGGTGCATGCCATTGCGCGCTACAAGCTGATGGACTTCTTCCGTGCCCACGCGCGACGCGAGGCGCTTCACGAGCCCTTCGAGGACGACGGCAGCCTCTTCGTCCAGTCCGATGTGGAACCTGCCGACGCACGCCGCGATGTCGGCCGCTTGCTCGAAGCCCTCCCCGACCGCCATCGTCTACCCATCGTTTTCGTGAAGCTGCAGGGGTTGTCTGTTGCCGAGGCAGCGCAACGCTGCGGCATTTCCGAATCCGCGGTGAAGGTAGGCGTGCATCGTGGCCTGAAAGCACTCGCCGCCCGCATTCGAGGCAGCTCATGAAGACCGACGATTTCATCGCCATGCTTGCGAACGAAGCCCCGCCGGTAGATCGCCGCGCACCGGGCCGTCGTTTCGCCCTGGCCCTCCTGCTGGGCTTCGCCGCGGCAACCCTGCTGATGGCCGCCGGACTGGGGCTGCGTCCGGATCTCGCCGATGCGATACACCTGCCGATGTTCTGGCTGCGCATCGGCTTCGCCACGTGCATCGGCATAGCCGCGTTGTGGCTCACGCTGCGACTGTCGCGCCCGGGTCTTCGCATCGGTGCCCGTTGGGCAAGCCTGGCGGCACCGGTTGCCGTCGCCTGGGTCGGCATGGCCGTCGTGCTGGCGCATGCGCCGACCGACGCGCGCGTGGCCCTGCTGCTCGGCCACACCTGGCGCGWCTGCCCGATCCTGATCGCCCTGCTCTCGACGCCGACCTTTCTGGCCATGCTCTGGGCCGTGCGCGGCATGGCGCCGGTACGGCCGCGGGTCACGGGCGCGGCCGTGGGCGTGCTTGCCGGTGCGACGGCCACCGTGGCGTATTGCCTGCATTGCCCTGAGATGTCGCCGGCATTCTGGTCCACCTGGTACCCGCTTGGCATGGCTATCCCGGCCGCGATCGGTGCCTTGATCGGCCCTCGCGTGCTTCGCTGGTAGGCTGCGCGCTTCGCTCCCGTGGATGCTTCACGCATGCTCCGTCCGACATCGTTCCGGCTCCTGGCCCTGCTCGGCCTCGTCGTGACCTCCGCTGCCGTTGCCGATGGCGCGGGCCTCAAGGTGATTCCCGTGGACAACGGCGTCAATCAGCTCACGCTGCTCGGCGAGCCTGCCATGGCGGTGCGCGCGTGGCGTGAGAACTACAACGCCCACGGCTTCGATGTCGTGAGCTTTTACATTCGTGACAAGACCGCCGGCGAGAAGGCGTTCTGGAACCTCGTCCCCGTGTTCGGACAGGCGGGCAAGAGCGACGGGGGCGAACGTCTAGAGATAACCATCGGCGGCGGCGCCGACTGCGTCCTCCACGACTTCCGCCTGCTCCGCTCGGACGACGACAAGCGGGTCATGCTCGTGATCGCCCAGCGCGACATGGGCGACAGCTTTGCCGACCCTGCCGCCGTCCATTTCACCTGGTACGACCTGGCAAAGAATGAAGACGAAGCGCCAGGGGAACCCTGGCGGTATTTCCGACAGACGCACGTCACCCAGGCGGCAAAACCGTACTGCGACGTCGAGGAAGCCTTCGACAAGGAACTGCACCTGGGAACCGCCGGTGGCAACGGCGGCCCGGGCGATACCGACTGAGCAGAAAGCGCCCTGAAAGCCCCATCGCAAGAACTTGTCACCCTCTCCCACGATCCGCGCGCGGAATCGGCAAATGTCGTCCTAGGCCGTGTATTCGATAGCGACACGGCCGTTAACCCATCAAACTAGAGGCATCGATGCAGCGGGGCGACCATGGGCTCAATCAGCAGGGATCCGGCAGTCTGGGGACGGTATATCGCCGTCGCCGGGGCTTATGCCGCCTGCTACGAGCTCACCCGCAACGTGTCCTTCTCGCACTGGATGCTGCCCGCCGGCTTGCGCATGGCCTGCCTTTTCCTGGTGCCACGGCGCTACTGGCTCGCACTGGCTGTCGGTGAAACATTGCCCATCGCTGAAATGGCCGCGCTGCACGCGTCGGCATTCGGGTTGCTCTGGGCGATCATCGTCTCGATCCCACCTATCGCGTTGATGATGCCGGTCGTCGCCTGGATGCGCCGTCACTTCGGCTTGTTCCGTGAAGATGGTCAGATCCACATGGGCATGATCATGGCCGCGACCATGGTCTGCGCGGTGATCAACGGTATTGCCAACGGGGCGGCACTCGCCAACGTGTCGATGGGCGACGGATCCGAAGCGCCAGCGGTGACCATTCCCCTCTTCCTCGCGTGGTTCCTGGGTGCCTACCTCGGCGCCCTGACCCTCACCCCGATGATCCTCGCCCTGCGCGAGCGCCTCGCCCTGCAGCCCGGCCGCATGGTGACACTCAAGGCAGTGTGGCACAGCGTCCTGACACGCGACGCCCTGTTCATTGGCGTTCCGACGCTCGCCTTGCTGATGATCGCGGCTTCACAGCTGGATGGCATGGCGCTGCAGTGCGTACGGATGGCCATGGCCGTTCCTGTCATCGTCCTTACGCTGCGTCACGGCTGGCACGGCACCGCCATCGGCGGCATGCTGGCAAGCATCGCCCTGGCAGCGACGTCGTTCGAGCTTCGCGACCCGGCCATGATCCAGGCACAGGTCGTTCTGGCCTTCGTCATCTCCACCTCCCTGTTGTTCGGGGTCAGGGTGGCCCGGCGCCTCGCTGCGAGCCACCCCCTGGTCGCGCACAACGGCTCCCACCACCTCGGCTGAGGTGACGGGAGCGCCGGGCTGTAGCCCGGCGCCTGTTATCGGTCAGGGGCCGTGCGAGCTGCATTCCGCCGGATTCTTGCAGTCGCCAATCAATAAATTGATCTGCATCGTGCCGTCGGGCTGCGGCGCCACGAACACATGCGTCGAGCTATCGGAGTAGACCGTCTCGCCGGTGGTCGAGGCTGGGGCGGGAAGGGGTTCGTCCGGCGTCGCCAGTCGGCTCGCGTCCGAACCGATCGGCAGACCGACCGCCTTGTATGCCGTGACGGCAAAGGCACCACGCACGGCGCCACCGGCGTCGTTCACCTGGATGTAGCGGGTGCCGCCGCGGGTGAAGACGTAGACGTGATAGTTCGCGCTGGAGCTGACGTCACCCACGGCACTGGTCGACGGTTGTCCCAGGCCGGAGAGTGCGGTCTGTGCGTGAACGGCGGTGACGCCCAGCGGAAGGGCGAGGAGGGAGCAGAGCAGGAAGCGTGTCGATGTACGCATGTCGAAAGTCCCATGGCAGGTTGGCGAGCCCGCGCGGGTATCGCGCCGGACCGGTAGCTCGACCATGGGCCGTTCAGGGCCAGACAGCCCATGATCGATACCCGCACTTTCCCTCATCGGTCGGGGTGCGGCGGACACCCTGCCGAATTCGCTCATTCCTGGGGACGCCGACCTGTGGTCCCCCGGCATTTGCAGGCCGCATAGCTCCAGCGAATGAGCATGGCGGCCGCGCCGAGGTTCAGGGCGGCCTCGCTGGGCCAGGCAAAGGCCTGCGAGAGGAGGCCCGTACCCGTGCCTGCCACCGCTTCGGACACGCCAACCACGTTGACGACCGCTCCGCACGCCAGAAG
>NZ_JBFUJE010000219.1:0-6559 GCF_056401535.1 Luteibacter sp. P4_E6
CAGATACACCGCCTTGTTATCGCGAATCGCGTCGATCGCCGTCGGACCACGCTCGCTCTTGCCGACCATGCCGAGCAGGCCGGTGGTCTCGAGCATCTGGCGCGTGAACTTGTCCATGCGCGTTGCCGTGGTCGGGCCAGCGGGACCCACCACTTCGTCACGCACGGGATCCACCGGGCCCACGTAGTAGATGAAGCGATTGGTGAAGTCGACCGGCAGCTGTTCGCCGCGGTTGAGCATGTCGATCATGCGCTTGTGCGCGGCGTCGCGACCGGTAAGCAGCTTGCCGTTGAGCAGGATGGTCTCGCCCGGCTTCCAGCTCTGCACTTCCTCGCGGGTGATCGTGTCGAGGTTCACGCGGCGACCCTTCGAAGAGTCGTAGGTGAGCTTCGGCCAGTCTTCCAGCGACGGCGGATCCAGCGCGACCGGACCCGAGCCGTCGAGCACGAAGTGCGCGTGGCGCGTCGCGGCACAGTTCGGGATCAGCGCGACCGGCAGGTTGGCCGCGTGGGTCGGATAGTCCTTCACCTTGATGTCGAGCACGGTGGTGAGGCCACCCAGGCCCTGCGCACCGATGCCGAGCGCGTTGACCTTCTCGTACAGCTCCAGGCGCAGCTCTTCGGCACGGTTGGACGGGCCGCGGGCGATCAGGTCGACAATGTCGATCGGCTCCATGAGAGCCTCCTTCGCCAGCAGCATCGCCTTCTCCGCGGTGCCGCCGATGCCGATGCCGAGCATGCCCGGCGGGCACCAGCCGGCGCCCATGGTCGGTACCGTCTTCAGCACCCAGTCCACGATGGAATCGGACGGATTGAGCATGGCGAACTTGGACTTGGCTTCCGAGCCGCCGCCCTTCGCCGCCACGATGACGTCGAGCTTGTCACCGGGGACGATCGTCACGTTGACCACGGCCGGCGTGTTGTCGCGCGTGTTCATGCGCTTGCCGGCGGGGTCGGCGAGCACCGAGGCGCGCAGCTTGTTGTCCGGGTGGTTATAGGCGCGACGCACGCCTTCGTTGACCATATCCTCGACGCCCATGGTGGCATCGTCCCAGCGCACGTTCATGCCCACCTTGAGGAAGACCGTGACGATACCGGTGTCCTGGCAGATCGGCCGGTGGCCCTCGGCGCACATGCGCGAGTTGATGAGGATCTGGGCGATGGCGTCCTTGGCCGCCGGCGACTCTTCGCGCTCGTAGGCGGCGGAGAGGTTCCGGATGTAGTCGACCGGGTGGTAGTACGAGATGTACTGGAGGGCGTCTGCGACGCTCTGGATGAGGTCGTCCTGCTTGATCGAGGTCATGGCGCTACGGCTGGCTCGCGAGGCTGGCAAAGGCGGGATTTTAGCGCACCTGCCGGTGTAAGGTCCGGGGATGTCGGCCGGTCTATTCACGGCACCCCGAAAACACGGAGTTTCCATGCGTCAGATCCGCCTCGCCTTCCTCGCCCTGTTCGTCGCTTTGGCCTCCCTGGCCGCGGCCGGACCGGCGACGGCTGCCCAGACCGCGCCCGAGTTCGCCGGCATCGCCAAGTGGCATAACTCCCCGCCACTGACCATGAAAGGGTTGCGCGGCAAGGTCGTCCTGATCGATTTCTGGACGTATTCCTGCATCAACTGCCTGCGCACCCTGCCCCACGTCACCCACTGGTACGACCAGTACAAGGACAAGGGCCTGGTAATCATCGGCGTGCATTCGCCGGAATTCCCGTTCGAGAAGCAGGAAGGCAACGTGCGCGACGCCATTGCCCGCTTCGGCATCAAATACCCGGTGGCCCAGGACAACGATCTGGAAACCTGGGACGCCTGGGATAACAAGTACTGGCCGGCCGAATACCTGGTGGACCAGCGCGGAAACGTCGTGGCGCACCACTATGGCGAAGGCAACTACATGGACATGGAGAACGCCATCCGCACCCTGCTCGGCTTGCCGCGACTGGCCGACGCCGATGCCAAGGCGGAAACCGACAAGGACGCCCCGGACTTCGCCCAGCTAGGCTCGCCGGAGATGTATTTCGGCGCCGACCGCAGCGAAAACAACGGCAGCCCCGAGGGCAGCGACACCGGCACGCGCGATTACACGGCGCCCTCCCGCCTCGAGTTGAACAAGTTCGCCCTGGTCGGGCGCTGGGAGATCGGCCGCGACAACGCCAGCCTGGTCGGTGCCAACGGCGAGATCCGCCTGCATTTCAAGGCGAAGATGGTCCACATGGTCGCCAGCGCCAACGACCCGATCACGGTCGAAGTCGCCGTGGACGGCAAGCCGCAGCCGCCGGTCACGGTGCAGGCGAGCAAGCTCTACACCTTGTTCGACGGCGACGGATACAAGGACCACGTGCTCACCATCAAGATCCCCAAGGCGAACTTCCACATGTTCACCTTCACCTTCGGGTAATAGTGTGGGAGCCGATTCATCGGCGATGCCCGGCGCAGCCGGGCCCGGACATTGCGGCGACCTGCTTTCGCCGCTGAAGCGGCTCCCACAGAAAACGGGGCATCAGAACTGGCGTGCACCGGGGTCGACGGCCTTGCAGCTGCCTTGGAACTTCTCGATGCCGTCGATCGTGATCTCGCCGGTACGCCTGTCTATATCGACCTTCGGGTGGTTGAGGCCATTCAAACGGTAACTCGCCCGGATGCGGTCCGGCGACACGTCGATATCCGTCAACGGCCACCAACCGTCCTGTCCGCCCGACGAAATGGGCGGTATGAGGCGTTTCGGTGGCCGTATGCGTCCTTGCCCCTGGTGGATCTCGATCTGGGCCGTCCCCTGCACCTGAGACGGATCCAGCGTGTTGTGCTGGGTATCGACATATTTGTGGTGCTTCGAATCCCATTCGGAGTCGTAGCTGGTATGCGACTCGAGATGCTCGCCGACGCCCGGGCAAATCAGGCTGAGATCGGTCTGGGGCGACTGCTGGGCTGACGCAATCGTCGCCAGCCAGGGCAATGCGACGTAAGTCAGGAAGACGGCGACACGCTTCATGTCCAACCTCTGTGGTCCGGAAGGAAAGGCCTCTGTTCGTAAGAAAACACGTTAGTCGACCATCTGTCGAGGGTCGGTCACTTGCCAAGAGTGTTTCTTAAGATATATCGTACGATCACTACGTACGATACATCGGAGAACACCCATGCACTTTTTCCACCACGCCAAGCACCGGTTCCACGACAAGATGGCTGCCATGGCCATGGGCCGCGGCGGCCGTTTCGGCGGCGGCCCGTTCGGCTTCGACGACCGTGACGGCATGCGCGGCGGGCGCGGCGGCGGTCGTTTCGGCGGCGGCCGCATGTTCGGCACCGGCGACCTGCGCCTCCTCCTGCTCGCCCTGATCGAAGAGCAGCCGCGCCACGGCTACGAACTCATCCGCACTATCGAAGAGATGTTCGACGGCCAGTACAGCCCAAGCCCGGGCGCCATCTACCCGACCCTGACCATGCTCGAAGAACTCGGCTACGCGCGCGTCGAAGCCGAGACCGGTGGCAAGAAGCTCTACGCCATCACCGAAGCAGGCAGCCAGTTCCTGCAGGACAACCGCGACACCCTCGAAGCCCTCACCGAACGCCTGCAGGTGATGTCCCGTCACATGCGCCGCATGGGCGTGCCGGACGGCATCCGCGAAGCCATGCACGCGATCAAGCACCAGCTCATGAACCACCACAAGAGCTGGGACGATACCGAAACCAAGCGCGTCGCCGGCATCATCCACGCAGCTGCAAAGGCCATCGCGGAGCGCAACGCATGAGTGCGACCGAACGGCATGCCATCCAGCGGGTGCGTCATGAGGTAAAAATGCGCCTGCTCGATGTGAAGCAGGTGACGTGGCTTACGCCACACATGGTTCGCGTCACGCTGACCGGCGAAAGCCTTAGGGGCTTCGTTTCGGCCTCGCCCGACGACCACGTCAAGGTGTTCCTCCCCCTCGACGGCGGCGCCATCAACCACCCGACCATGGGTCCGGATGGTCCTGTGTACCCGGAAGGCGTCACGCCCTCTCCGGCACGCGATTACACGCCACGTCGATACGACCCCGCCACCAACGAACTGGACATCGACTTCGTGCTGCACGGCGAAGGTCCGGCATCCACCTGGGCCGAATCGGTGAAAGTCGGCGACAAACTCGGCGTCGGTGGCCCCCGCGGCTCCATGGTCATCCCCGACGACTACGACCATTACGTGCTGGTCGGCGATGAAACCGCCCTGCCCGCGATCGGCCGTTGGCTCGAGGAAATGCCTTCGACGACGCCCGTGACCGTGTTTGCCGAAATTGCCTCGCTCGAAGAGAAGCAATTGCTTCGCCGCGATGTGCGTTGGTTCGTCCGCGGTGAGTCACCTTCGATGGACGAAGCGCTTGCTGCGTTAGCGATTCCGCCTGGCGACACCTTCTGGTGGGTTGCCGTCGAGTCCATGCGTGCACGTGCGCTGCGTTCGCTGCTGGTCGAGAAGCGTGGGATCGACAAGGACTGGGTGAAGGCGACCGGATATTGGCTGGCTGGGTGAGTTCAGGACACGCATGACACGGAAAACAATATCTGGTCACGCAACTCATCTGGACCCGACCAGAGAGAGAGCTCGGCAACGAAATCCTCGCCCTCTACATCCCGTAAGCGCCGCTTAACCGCTCCACTTCGTGAACACATAACCCTGCCAGCTCTACCCTATTCCCTTGACACCTCCACAGACACTCACCTGCTGTTCCATACGCACGACTGCCTAGTCGGATTAAACTTCATGCCTACGGCACACGTTATTGCCCTCGGCTCATGTARGGAATCGCACTTGTATGCTCGACGCGGATCACCCGGATACTGATAATACTTATTACTCGCCAATTTGACTGCACTACAAGATGGCGGCATTGCTGTCATCGCTCGCGATTCCCCGACTGTCATGTCTACGTCCAACTCACCTTGTTCTGAATGCGTTTCGCCAATAAGACGAGCCCCCCTAACGACAATCGATTTTTCGTCCACATCTTCATCGCTCATCTCTTGCTGATTCATTAGCAGCTTGAGCTCTACTGGCACTTGAACTATCACACCACCTTTGTTTACGGGGACGAGACCCACGACGGCCACCTCCTTCCCAGGCTCGATACTCTGGGCAGGGATGGATTTACCTGCGATGAGAAGACGCGAAACAGAAGTTGTACCCCGACAGCTATTTTCCGTGGCGGTACTTTTGCAGATCGACCTAACCTGCAGGCCCTCAATCTCCACAAGTCCGCCAAGCATCGAGACGTGACTCGTTACAGCAGTTCCCTCGGCTGTTGCCATGGTTGAATTCACCAAATTGGCGGACTCAGTGGCCAAATTGTCGATTGTGAGAATCGACAAGGCAGGCAAGCCGTACGATATCTTCGTGCGCTGTGCGTCACTGCTGCCGGAACCTTCTTTTTCGACGATCTCAACCGGATCCTGATCTAACGTTGGCTCCGATATGTCTGGCATATCTAAATAAATGTAAGTTCGACCACTATCTGCTCCGGATCGAGCACTAAAAGAAAGCGTTTGCGCATCGATTGTTCCACTTAATACCAAGAGCATCGACACCACGAGAAATGTTGAGGGCGATTTCATCTGAACCTCCATGTTCTTCCACTCCGATTGCTCCCCTGTTGCTGCCTTCTATACTCCTTCGCTCTCCCCTGCAATACGCCACTCGTTGTAGTCCTCAACACACTGCCCCGCCTTTCGCATGGCCCTACAGATCGCAGGTGACCGTGCCGTGAAATGGCGACGCCGACTGCACGGCAGCCGACGGAATTCAGGATCACCGGTTCGATGGTCGTTTCGATCCGGGCAAACACATAATCTTGCCAGCCGCCGAGTTATCCCCGCCATGGGCCGTTGGCTCGAGGAAATGCCCGCCAGMACGCCCGTGACCRTGTTTGCCGAGATCGCTTCGCTCGAAGAGAAGCAGTCGCTGCACCGCGACGTGCGCTGGTTCGTGCGCGGTGAGTCCCCCTCCCTGGACGAAGCGCTCGCGGCGTTGCCGATCCCGGCAGGCGATACGTTCTGGTGGGTCGCCGTTGAGTCCATGTGTCGCCCGCACCCTGCGCTCGTTGCTGGTCGAAAAGCGCGGTATCGACAAGGACTGGGTGAAGGCGACCGGGTATTCTCAGGCTGACTGAGTTCAGGGCACGCATGACACGGAAAACAAAATCTGGTCACGCAACTCATCCGGGGCCGACCAGAGAGAACTCCGCAGCGAAATGATGGCCTCTACATTGGTACCGTCGTTTACTACATTGGTACCGTCGTTTAATTGATGTCGCGAGATAACCACTCTCTCAGCTTGACCGTTGCCGGCGGCGCTCGACCACCGATGCATGGAACATGTCGGCACGCCATTGCTTTCGAACGTCGACTTAAAGTGAATGACATACGTCGACTGGGTTTCTACACCTTCAACCTCCTCCTCAGTGCTCACACTGACGCGGTCGATGACAGCGTCGCTATTCATGATCTTTCCATTCATGGAGAAGAGGGCCTCTTGAGCCCCCAGGGACGGCGTGAACGTCGTCTCCGGCGGAGCACAGGCGCGTTTCGGACATAGGTACGC
>NZ_JBFUJE010000220.1:0-6485 GCF_056401535.1 Luteibacter sp. P4_E6
CTGTAGGAGCCGATTCATCGGCGAATGGGTGCTTGCGACAACCTGGCCCGCTGCCGCGGGATCGCCGATGAATCGGCTCCTACACGGAGCAAAAAAAAGCCCGCCAATGGCGGGCTTCTTGTTTTACGGCGTGGTCGAAGCCGGAGGGCTCGACGGCACCTGCGCCGTTTGCGGGGCGTCGATTTTCCGCCCGCCGTACGGCAGCACCTGCGCGGCGATCTTCGGATCCGCCTTGATCAGCGAAACCTCATCGCCAACGATGTGTGCGGCTTCATCGAGCGGCGTGTCCTTCGCCTTCTTCGCATCGGCTTCCGCCTTGATCTCGGTCTTGAGGCTGCGCTCGTTGGCGTTGAGGCCGTCGTCGCCGTTGTTCGCGTCGTCACCGGCGCCCGCCGGGCTGCCGTCGCCACCGAAGATCGCCTTGCGACGGTTACGGAAGTCGGTCTGCAGCGCGTCGTACTGCTTACGCTCGGCCTGGCGTGCGGCGAAGTTCAGCGAGATGTCGGTCTTGTCGCGCAGCTTCTTGTACTCGGCCATTTCGTCGAGCATGAGCTTCCACGCCGGCGAGTTCGCCACGCGCGCTTCGTGCTTGGCGTTGAGCGGACCGACGATCGGCTTCAGGTCGGCGACCGGCTTGTAGTCGGCCGGATCGATGTGACGCCACGGCAATGCGTTGTCGTAGGTGGACTCACCGAATTCCTTGGCGTCGCCGTTCTGCGGGAACATGACGTCGGGTGTGACACCGCGCAGCTGCGTGCTGTCACCGTTGATGCGGATGAACTCGGCGATGGTCATCTTGAGTTCGCCGTACTTGGCATCTTCGCCCGTCGCGGCCTTGCCGAACTTGTCGAGGTCGACCAGGTTCTGCACGGTGCCCTTGCCGAAGGTCGGCTCACCGATGATGACGCCGCGACCGTAATCCTGGATCGCCGCGGCGAAGATTTCCGACGCCGACGCCGAACCACGGTTGACCAGCACGGCCATCGGGCCATCCCACGACATGCCCGGCACGTCGTCACCCTGGGCGTCGATCTGGCCGCGCGCATCGCGCACCTGAACGACCGGACCGGTATCGATGAAGAGGCCGGTGAGCTCGGTCGCCTCGGACAGCGAACCGCCGCCGTTGTTACGCAGGTCGATCACCACGCCCTCGACCTTCTGCGCCTTGAGCTCGGTGAGCAGCTTGGCGACGTCGCGGGTGGCGCTCTTGAAATTGGTATCGCCGGCGCGGCGTGCACCGAAGTCCTGGTAGAACGTGGGCAGGTCGATCACGCCGATCTTGCGCGTGACATCGCCGTCCTTCACGTCGATGACCTTGGACTTGGCGGCCTGCTCTTCCATCGTGACCTTCTTGCGGATCAGCGTCACGATGTCGTGCTTGCCGTCCACACCGGCATCGGCCGGAAGGATCTCGATGCGGACCGTGGTGTCTTTCTTGCCGCGGATGAGCTTGACCACGTCGTCCTGGCGCCAGCCAACCACGTCGACCATGGGACCGGTTTCGCCCTGGCCGATGGCGACGATGCGGTCGCCCGCCTTCATCTTGCCGGACTTGATCGCCGGGCCACCCGGGACGAGCTCGCGGATGGTGGTGTAGTCGTCGCGTGCCTGCAGCACCGCGCCGATACCTTCCAGCGACAGGCGCATGGCGATATCGAAGGCGTCCGCGGCACGGGGGCCGAGGTAGTCGGTGTGCGGATCGGTCGAGTTGGCGTACGCGGTCATGAAGGCCTGCGTCGCGTCTTCGTCATCGAGCTGGCGCACGCGGCTGATGTAGGTCGCGTAGCGCTTGTCGAGTGTCTTGCGGATGTCGTCGTCGCTCTTGCCGGCGAGCTTCAGGCGCAGCCAGTCGTTCATGGTGCGCTTGCGCCACACGTCGTCGAGCTCGGCCTGGTTCTTCGGGATCGCGGCCTTCTTGCGGTCGAAGTTGAAGCTGTCGTTGCCGCTGAAGTCGAAGCCCTTCTTGAGCAGGCCGCGCGCGTAGTTCATGCGATCCACGGCGCGCGTCACGTAAAGGTTGAACACCGAGAACGGACCGGTGAGGTCCTGGTTCCAGATCGCGTCGTCGAACTGCGTCTTCAGCGGCGCGAACTTGTCCATATCTTCCTGGGTGAAGAAGACTTTCTCGGCATCGAGCGAGTCGAAGTAGGCCTTATAGATCTTGGCCGACATGGCGTCGTCGAGCGGCTGCGCCTGGTAGTGGAAGCGCGTGAGGAAGCGCGCCGACAGCTGCGAGGCCTGCGCTTCGGCGGCGGTCGGCTTCAGCGGGAGGCTGGACTCCTTGCGCTGCGGCTCCGGCGAGGTCGCCGCTTCGGAGGCGTCCTTCGGCTGCGGTGTCGCGGCCTTCGTCGCCGGCGCGGCCGCGCCCGGCTGCTGCGGGGCGGCTGTCTGTGCCTGGGCACCTGCGGCGGAAAGGGCCAGCAGGAGGGCGAACGCGGGGCGAAGGGTCATGTAGTCGAAGCCTCGGATTGCTTTGGGGCGTTTATTCGACGACGCCGGCGGCGTGAGCCATCAGGTCGGCATGGTAGGAGGATCGCACCAACGGGCCGGAAGCGACATGGCCGAAGCCCATCTCTTCACCGGCGACGCGCAGCGCCTCGAATTCGTCCGGCGTCCAGTAACGGACCACCGGGTGGTGATGCGCCGTCGGCTGCAGGTACTGGCCGATGGTGATCATGTCGACGTCATGGTTACGTAGATCGCGCATGGTCTCGAGCACCTGCTCCATCGTCTCGCCCAGGCCCAGCATGATGCCGGACTTGGTCGGCACCTCCGGGTGCTGTGCCTTGAAACGCTTGAGCAGGTCGAGCGACCACTGGTAATCGGCACCCGGACGGACTTCGCGGTACAGGTGCGGCACCGTCTCGAGGTTGTGGTTGAAGACATCCGGCGGGAAGTCCTTCATGACTTCCAGCGCGCGCTCCATACGGCCCTTGCCGCGGAAATCCGGGGTGAGGATTTCGATGCGGATGTTCGGGCTGGCGTGGCGCACCGCACGGATGCACGAGGCGAAATGCTCGGCGCCACCGTCGCGGAGGTCGTCGCGATCGACCGAGGTGATCACCACGTACTTCAGCCGCATGTCGCGGATGGTCTCGGCCAGACGTGCCGGCTCCATCGGATCCGGCGGCTGCGGGCGGCCATGGGCCACGTCGCAGAACGAGCAACGGCGGGTGCAGACCTCGCCGAGGATCATGAAGGTGGCGGTGCCCTTGGAGAAGCATTCGTGGATGTTCGGGCAGGAGGCTTCTTCGCAGACCGTGACCAGCGAGTTCTCGCGCAGGCGCGCCTTCAGCTGCTGCACGGCATTGCCCTGGGGCAGTCGCACGCGGATCCAGCTCGGCTTGCGCAGCRTGGGCACGTCGGTATCGAAGTTCGCGCGGTTGAGCGCGATCTTGTCGTTACCGAGCATCTTCTCGCCCGGCTTGTCGACGACGGCGATGGGAATGCTGCGGGAGGGGGAAGTGGAGGGTTGGCTCATAACGGCTACGACCTCAGACCGCAATGCGGGCGGGGAGTTCGGGGAGGGAGGGTTCGGCTGATACGGCGTGGAAGCCAAACTGCTTGCAGAATTCCTGTACCAGGACGTCTTCCACGTCTGCCAACCGCGACGGACCGCCCAAGTCTAACACCTGGGTGACCTCCAAACCCTTGTAGCCGCAGGGATTGATGCGGTGATAGGGCTCGAGGTCCATGTCCACGTTGAAGGCCAGCCCATGGAAGCTGCAACCCCGGCGGATGCGCAGCCCGAGGGCCGCGACCTTGGCCCCGGCCACGTAGACGCCCGGGGCGCCCTCAAGGCGTTCGGCGCCGATATTCCATTCGCCCATGGTGTCGATGATGGCCTGCTCGATCCGGTTGACCAGCTCGCGCACGCCCACGCCGACGCGGCGCAGGTCGATCATCGGATAAGCCACGATCTGGCCGGGACCGTGATAGGTCACCTGGCCACCGCGATCCACGCGCACCACCGGGATATCCCCCGCCGCCAGCACGTGTTCCTCCTTACCCGCCTGCCCCAGGGTAAACACCGGGTCATGCTCCAGCAGCCACAGCTCGTCGACGGTGTCRTCGGTGCGGTTGTCGGTGAAGGCGCTCATGGCCTTCCAGGTGGATTCGTAGGGGACGCGCCCCAGCCGGCGGACGTTGAGCGGGAGGGTCATCGGGATCGGGTCGGAGGGGATGTCGAGGAATTGTGGGCGCTGGCCCAGTGTTACAAGGCTGATGGGAGGGCTCTGTGTGGGAGCCGCTTCAGCGGCGATCCGGCGGCAGCCGGCAAGGCCCATCGCCGCTAAAGCGGCTCCCACACAAGGCATCGCCGATGAATCGGCTCCCACAAAGGGCGTTACATCGTAAAGCGGATGTTCTCGTCAGCCCGCAAGGTGCTATGCGCTTCCAGGTACTTCTCACGACTCGGTGCGACGAAGCTCACCGTGACCGACTGATAATTCCCAGCCGGGGTGAGCTTGGTCGACAGGGTCTCGTGCAGTACTTCCAGGCCGATAGCGTGGAGCAGCGCCGGGATGTGCTTGTCGAGAC
This sequence comes from Luteibacter sp. P4_E6, assembly GCF_056401535.1. NCBI lineage: Bacteria > Pseudomonadati > Pseudomonadota > Gammaproteobacteria > Lysobacterales > Rhodanobacteraceae > Luteibacter > Luteibacter sp. P4_E6. Next base: position 4,540 of record NZ_JBFUJE010000220.1, read on the forward strand.
CGGCCGCGGCATTGCCGATGGCCGTGATCTCGAACTCGCCCGGGAACTGGAAGCCCTTGCCGTCTTTCTGCGCATCGCTGAAGTCGATCTCACGCATGGTGCCGCCCTCTTACTTCTTGTCGCTGTCGCTGTGGAACCACAGCATGATCGTGTCCCAGAGGCGGGAGAAGAAGCCGCCTTCCGGTGCATCGTTCAGGGCCACCAACGGCGTGGTGAGCACCGGCTGGCCATCAAGCGTCACGCGCAACGTACCGACCTGCTGGCCCTTCTTGAAGGGAGCGATCAGCGTGGCCGGGATATCGAGATTGGCCTTGAGCTTGTCGTAGTCGCCGCGCTTGACCGACACCAGTGCGTCTTCGGCAACGCCGAGCGGGATCGTGTTTTCAGCGCCCTTCCACAGCTTGGGCGTGGCCAGCGGCTTGTTGGCTTCGTACAGCTTGTGCGATTCGTAGAAACGGAAGCCGTAGTTGAGCAGCGCCAGCGCGGCGTCGGCGCGGCCCTTCTCGCTGCTGGCACCCATGATGATGGCGATCATGCGGGCATCGCCCTGCTTGGCCGAAGCGGCCAGGCAGTAGCCGGCAGCGGCGGTGTGGCCGGTCTTGATGCCGTCGACGGTGTTGTCGCGCCACAGCAGCAGGTTACGGTTGTGCTGCTTGATGCCGTTCCACTCGAACTCTTTCACGGCCGAGATCGCGTAATCCTCGGGGAAGTCGTGGATGAGTGCGCGCGACAGGATCGCGATGTCATGAGCCGTCGTGTAGTGATTCGCTACCGGGTAACCCGAGGCGTTCTGGAACTGCGAATGCGTCATGCCGATCTGCTTGGCGTACGCGTTCATCAGGTTGGCGAACGCCGGCTCGGAGCCCGCGGTGTGCTCGGCCAGCGCGATGGCGGCGTCGTTACCCGACTGGATGATCATGCCGTAGAGCAGGTCTTTCAGCGGCACCTGGCTGTTGAGCTTGAGGAAGCTGGTCGAGCCGTCGGTGCTCGCACCGCCGCCGCGCCAGGCGTTCTCGCTGATCGTGACCGGATCGGAGTTGTGGATCTTGCCGTTGCCCAGCTCGGCCGAGACGACGTAATCGGTCATGATCTTGGTGATCGAGGCCGGCTCCAGCTGCACGTCCGGATCCTTCGAGGCGATGATCTGCCCGGTGTTGTAATCCATCAGCACCCAGCTCTTGCCCTCGACGTCCGGCGGCGGCGGTACCGGCGCTTCGGGAACGACCGGGCGCGGAACGGGCGTGGGATGCGGCGGGGTCTGCTGCGCCACGGTGACGCCGGCGACGAGCGCAGCGGCGGCGAAAGCGAACAGGGAGCGTGGGAAGAGCTTCATCGTTTCAGCGATCCAGTCAAAGCAAGAAAAAAGGAGGTCAGTCTACCGCGACCGACGGGCGAGGCAGGCCCATGCCGGATATCTGGTCGGTCACGCGGTCGGCGGTGTCGACATCGGCCAGAGGACCCACGCGCACGCGGCGCACGCTGCGGCCGCCCACGGCGGTCTCGATAACACTGACAGGGCCCAGACCCGCTTTGTTCAGCTGGTCGGCCACGCGATTGGCATTCGCCACGTCGGAAAAGGCGCCGACCTGGAGGTAAATCGTGGGTTTGCCCGGGACCGAAGCGACGGTCGGCCCCTGGGCAGGCGTTGCGAGGCGCGGCATCGCGCCGGACGAGGCGGCGGGACCCGGCACTGACTTCTGACCCGGCACTGACTTCTGACCCGGCATCGGCGGCAACGCCTCGGCGGCGGAAACACCGGTCATGCCAGGTACGGGGCCATCGTCGCCCTCGCCATCGGCTGCGGCGCTCGCGGGCGGTGTTCCACTCGGCGTGGCGCGCAGCGGTACGGCACCGACAGGCGCAGATATGGCGGCGCTCGGCGCACGCGTACCGGAACCGACGATCGGCGCCGCGGCGACGGCGCCAGCCCCAACGAAGCGAGACGA
>NZ_JBFUJE010000221.1:0-6472 GCF_056401535.1 Luteibacter sp. P4_E6
ATCGAATACGGTGCCGACCTGGTTCTTCATTCGGCGACCAAATACCTTAACGGCCACTCCGACATTGTGGGCGGCATCGTGGTCGCGGCGGACGACGAGCTTGCGGAGCGCATGGGCTTCCTGCAGAACTCGATTGGCGCCGTGGCCGGCCCCTTCGATTCGTTCCTTGCCATGCGTGGCCTGAAGACCTTGCACCTGCGCATGCGGCAGCACTGCGAGAGTGCGCTTGAACTCGCCCGTTGGCTCGAAAGCCATCCCGCGATCGCCAAGGTGATCTATCCGGGCCTGCGAAGCCACCCGCAGCACGCCCTGGCGCGTCGTCAGATGGACGGGTTTGGCGGCATCATTTCGGTTGAAGTACATGGCGGCAAGACGAAGGCCCGCAAGGTGCTCGAGCGTTGCGAGCTGTTCGCTCTCGCCGAGTCACTGGGTGGCGTCGAAAGCCTGATCGAGCACCCAGGCATCATGACCCACGCCTCCATTCCGGCGGCGACGCGAAAGAAGCTGGGCATCTCCGACGGTCTTATCCGGTTGTCGGTGGGCGTCGAAGATATAGCCGATCTCAGGGATGAGCTCGAGTCCGTCCTGGCATGAGTGCAGTTCGCGTGCCCTCCGGTGTGACGCGGGTACCGCTACACCCGTTGGGGCCTTATCTATCGCTAGCCCACCACGCACGGCTCGTCTTCGAGCTGTGCAGGCGTGATATCACGGGCCGCTATCGCGGATCCATGGGCGGACTGTTCTGGGCATTCCTCAATCCGCTGCTGATGCTGGCGATCTATTCGTTCGTCTTCGGCTACATCTTCAAGTCGCGTTGGGCGGCTGCGGCCACGGGTGACGCACACTTCTCGATCGTCCTCTTCATCGGACTGATCGTGAGCAACTTCTTCTCGGAGTGCCTCAACCGTGCCCCGGTGCTCATTACCTCGAACGCGAACTACGTCAAGAAGGTGATCTTTCCCCTCGAGACGCTCGCGTGGGTGACGGTGGGTACCGGCCTGTTTCATGCGCTGATCAGCTGTATCGTCCTGGTTGTGGCGATGATTCTCACGGGCACGCATATCGCAGCGACCGCCGTCCTGTTTCCGCTGGTCATGCTGCTTTTCCTTCCCATGATCGCGGGCGTGACCTGGTTGTTTTCCGCGCTCGGCGTGTACTTTCGCGATACCCAGCAAATCATGACGGTCATGACCATGTCGCTGGTGTTCCTCGCGCCGATTTTCTACCCGCGGACCAGTCTTCCTGAGCAGTACCGCTGGGTGCTGTCGCTCAATCCGCTCACCTTCATCGTGGAGTCGGCGCGGGGCGTGATCCTCTGGGGACAGCTGCCGGCATGGCAGGACACCGTGGTGTACCTGCTGGCTTCCTTGTGCATGGCCTGGTTCGGTTGGCTTGCCTTCCACGCGACGCGAAGGGGTTTTGCCGATGTCATCTGACGATCTGGTCATCAAGGTCGACAACGTCAGCAAGCGTTACGAGATTTATGCGAAGCCCGTCGATCGCCTCAAGCAGATGGTCATGTCCGGTGCGCGGCGAATGATGTCTGCAGGCGAGGCACGTTACTTCAAGGAATTCTGGGCTCTCCACGGCGTGTCGTTCAGTGTTCGCCGCGGCGAATGCGTGGCGCTGATCGGACGCAACGGATCCGGCAAATCCACTTTGTTGCAGATCATCGCCGGGACCGTCGCACCGACCTCTGGCGAGGCATCCGTGGCCGGGCGCGTCGCTGCGCTTCTCGAACTCGGTTCGGGCTTCAATCCGGAGTTCACCGGCCTGGAGAACGTCTTCCTTAATGCGTCGTTGCTCGGCCTTTCCCGCGAGGAAGTCAATGCCAAGCTGGATGACATCCTGGCCTTCGCGGATATCGGTGATTTTGTCCATCAACCGGTCAAGACGTACTCCAGCGGCATGACTGTGCGGCTGGCATTTGCTGTCCAGGCGCAGATCGACCCCGATGTGCTTATCGTCGATGAGGCGCTCGCCGTAGGCGACGCCAGATTCCAGGCCAAATGCTTCGCGCGCCTGAAGACCTTGCGTGAACGTGGGACATCCATCCTGCTAGTCACGCACTCCACCGAGCAGGTGGTGACACACTGCGACCGCGCCATCCTGATCGACCAGGGTCACAAGCTCGAAGACGGTGCGCCGCGTCCCGTGGTGAACCGATATCTCGATCTTCTCTATGGGCGTCAGAAGAACGAGCAAGTCATCGAGAAGACCGGCGAACACGCGGGGGATGCTTCGGTGAGTCCCCAGCTTCACGCCCTCGATCCGGCTTTTGGCGAGCGTCATGACGCCTTCTTCACGTCCAGGCCTTCCTATAATCCTTACGAGCATCGTTGGGGCGACGGTTGTGCCGAGATCATGGATTTCGCCGTGTTTGCCGGTGACGAGGCGTTTCCGCAGGTTGTTCGAAGCGGAGCCGAGATTTCGCTGTACCTGCGTTTCCGTTTCAAGACAGACATGGTTCGCCCCATCCTGGGCGTCACGTTGAAAACCAAGGAAGGTCTGACGGTGTATGGAACCAACACCGAGATGGCCTTGATGGAGGAAGCCTTCCCCGCGGGGGAAGCCGGGCATTCCGGCGTGGTGCTTTGCCAGTTTTCGCTTAACTGCGCACCCGGCGACTATTTCCTCTCGGTGGGCATCGCCAGCCGCGACGGCAGCGGCGAAGCCGCGCCTCATGATCGTCGATACGACGCCATTCACCTCTGCGTGGAGCCCGATCTCGCCTTTATCGGCATTACGGATCTTGGCGCCCGACTGCAATTCCTATGACTCATACATTCGATCCGGCAAGAAGCCTCGCAAACTACCGCTTCGACGAAGCGTCCCGCTGCTGGCTGCGCACAGACGCGGTCCATGAGTGGGCCTACTCGGATGGGGAAGCCGTCGAGGAAAACCTCTTCGCGCTGATCGCCGCGTGTGCTGACAGATCGGTCCTGTCGGCGGAGCTGGCCGATAAGATTTCGGACTGGCCCACGCGGTACTACCTGAGCTCGCGACGTGCGAACCTCATGCGCCCGCTGGCGAATCTCCTGCGTGGAGACGTGCTCGAAATCGGCGCAGGCTGTGGCGCCATCACGCGCTACCTCGGTGAGACGGCGCGCTCAGTCGTTGCGATCGAGCCGTCGCCACGGCGCGCGCGCGTTGCCGCGAAGCGCTGTGAGGACCTCTCTTCGGTCAACGTGGTGGTCGAGAACCTTGAGGCGTTCGACACCACCGCCAGGTTCGACGCGGTCACCCTGATTGGCGTGTTGGAGTATGCGGAGCGTTTTTCCGATCGACCGGACGCCGCCCGGCACTGGCTCGAGTGCGCGCGGAAGTTGTTGAAGCCCGGTGGCGTGCTACTCGTGGCGATCGAGAACCAGCTCGGTCTGAAGTACTTCGCGGGAGCTCCCGAGGATCACCTTGGCAGGCCCATGCTGGGCGTCGCCGACCTGTATGCGAACACCGGCGCACGCACGTACGGGCGCGGTGCGCTAGCGCGCCTGATTCGCGAAGCAGGGTTCGCGGATGTCGGTTTCGCCTTGCCCTTCCCGGATTACAAGCTTCCTACGTCTGTCCTGCTTGCCCGGGGCGRCGATGCGATGCCGGGTTTCGACGGCGGCGCTGCTCTCGCGGCTGCTTCATCGACCAAAGATCCCCAGTTCGGCCGGCCGCCCCTGTTCGCGATTGATCGGACCTGGGAGGTCATGGCGCGCAATAACCTGCTGGTCGATGTCGCCAACTCGTTCCTTGTGGTCGCACATACCGCGGACGCCGTCGAGCTCTTCGGCGAGGAGAATGCGAAGGTCTCCGCTTATCACTTCTCGACGGAACGTGCTCGGCAGTTCGCCAAGCAGGCCACGTTCGAGCACGGCTCCGCCGGTGCATGGGTGCGCAGGAACTTCCTGGTCGAAGGCGTCGAACGCGAGAGCGGTACCTATGCCTGCCATCCCGCCGACGAAAGCTACGTGCACGGACGCACGCTTACCGATGAGATCTACGAAACCCTCCTTCGCGATGGGTGGCGTATCGAAGACGTGGGTGCCTGGGTCCGTCGCTGRCTTGACGCCGTGGCCATCCATGTCGGGATCGACCTGGATACGTTGCGCCTGTCCCGCTACAGCGCGGAGACCATGCTGCCCGGTGATGCCATCGACCTGGTGCCCCACAACCTTGTGCAGGCGGCGGATGGAGAGCCCCGGTTCATCGATCTGGAGTGGCGCAGCACTCATCCGGTGCCGCTTGGTTTTCTGGCGTTCCGTGGATTGCTGGAGCTCATTTCGGGTTGCGTATCGGTTGCGCGGCCTTTCGACCCGAAGCACGCGCTCGTCTCGTCGTTCATTGCCGATGCGATGCGGGAGTGCGGCGAGGATCTCTTGCTCCTCCCTGGTGATCTCGATCGCTACGTAGCGAAGGAGCGCCAATTCCAGGCTGCTGTCTCGAACGGTCGCTCGGACCTTTCGAGCGAGACGTTTGCCGCTGGGCGCATGCCGATTTCTATTGCCAGCGCGACGGAAGGTGCCTTGGTTCCCGCACTTCATGATCTTCAGGAACTGCGAGGACATCTGGCCGCCCTGCAGCGTCATCACGATGCGCTGCTGGCGGAGCACGAGCAGGTCGCCGTCTGGGCGCGCGGGCTGGATGTAGAGCTCCACGACGCGCGCGGGAATTACGCGAGGCTCGTCGCGGAACACCAGGATGTCGCCAGGTGGGCGAAAGGGCTGGATGAGCAACTCGCGAGCGCCACGCAGCATCTCGATGCCCTCGTCCAGGTGACGGAAGGCGAAAACGAGGTCGACGGTGCGATGCTTGGCGCATACATGCTGGAAGTCGCGACGCTGCGCCGCAACCTTGGTCTTGCGCGGCGCAGAGCGGACAGGCTTGCGGCAGAGGTCGATGTCTTCGAGCGAGCCGAGGCCACGAAGGCTGCCCAGATCGAACGCCTGCGTTCGGAAGTCGTCGTCGAGCGTGATCGGGCCGTGCAGTCCGCCGCGCAGAGTGAGCAACTCGAGGCGAAATGGCGCGCTGCGCGCGCTCGCGCGCAGGGGCTTGAGCAGGAGGTCGGTCGCCTTCGGCGCGTCGTGAACGGCGAACCTGCCGCATCGGACACGGGTGACAACCCTTTCGTGATCCCGCCGGACCTCGACGGCCAAGCGGAGCTTTGCCAGAAGCTTTACGGCGAGCAGCAAATGGCCTTGGCGGAGAGTCATTCGTCTCGCGCCCGCGAACATCAGGCATCGGCTGATCTTGCCACTGCGCTCAGCCGGCTATCCGCGTTGGAGCGCGATCTGACTCACGCGCGTAGCCTGCTCGATGAGATCGTTTCCTCGCAGTCCTGGCGGTTGACCCGCCCGCTGCGTTTCGCAAAGCGCCTTGCCCGTCGCGACTGGGCGGGTGTCGTCGATTCCCTTCGGGGTCAGCGTTGGGTGCAATCGCGCGCTTTGAAGCTGGTGCGAGCACCGGCGAAGCGCTTCCTTATGAAGCGGTCGGCCGCGCCYGTCCCGCTTGGCAACCTGCTGATGCAGTCGAACCTGGACCCCAAGGTCTTGCTCGAGGGTGTCTCGTTCACGCCGGTCGATCAGCCCGAGGTGAGCATCATCATTCCAGCGTACGGTCGTCTCGACCACACGGCCGCCTGCCTCAAGTCTATTCACACTCATTTGCCCCACGTGTCGATTGAAGTTCTCGTCGTCGAGGACGCCTCTGGTGACGCCGACATCGGTTATCTCGCCAAGGTGCCTGGCCTGCGGTACTCCGAAAACCCGGTCAACCTCGGTTTCCTTCGCTCGTGCAACCATGCCGCGACGATGGCGCGCGGTCGGTACATCTACTTCCTCAACAACGACACCGAGGTCACTGCCGGTTGGCTCGATGCGCTGGTGGACACAGCGAAGCGCTGGCCCGCCTGTGGCATGGTCGGYTCGAAGCTGGTCTATCCCGACGGGCGTCAACAGGAAGCGGGCGGCATCGTGTGGAAGGATGCCAGCGCGTGGAACTACGGTCGGCTGGACGATCCGTCACGCAGCATCTACAACTACACGCGAGAAGTGGACTACATCTCAGGCGCGTCGATCATGATCGAAAGGTCGCTGTTCGACTCGCTCGGGGGCTTCGATGAGCTGTACCTGCCCGCGTACTTCGAGGATGTCGACCTCGCCTTCAAGGTCAGGCGCGCAGGTCTCGAGGTCGTCTTCGAGCCGAAGTCCGTCGTCGTTCACTACGAGGGCATTTCCCACGGAACCGATACCAATTCCGGCATCAAGGCCTATCAGGTCGAGAACCAGAAGAAGTTTCGCGAGCGCTGGAAGGACGTACTGGATCGCGAACATCTGGCGAATGGCGACCGGCCGTTCCTTGCGCGGGATCGAAGCCAGAACAAGAAATCGGTTCTCGTCATTGATCATTACGTTCCGCAGCCGGACCGGGATACGGGCTCGCGTGCGGTGTATCAGCTCCTCATGCTTCTTGTGGCCAATGGCTACTC
>NZ_JBFUJE010000222.1:0-6428 GCF_056401535.1 Luteibacter sp. P4_E6
GTCCGCTCCTGCGCCAGCGTAGTGATGCCGTCCTGCACGGTGCCGACGTTGTCGAAAATGCCGTTCACCACCCACATGATCCAGCCGGACATGTTGTTGATCCGGATGACGAGACCGACCGAAAGGGCGACCTGACCGGTCGACACCGTACCGCGCGACCACAGCCACAGCGCGAGCGCGCTGGTCCCGGCGATCAGCAGGCCATTGAGTGACGTGATTGAGACATCCATCGAGGTGATCATGCGGTTGGACGAGCGCACCTTGCCGGTCTGCTCGAGCATGGCCTCGCGCGCGTACGCCTCTTCGCGATGGGTATGGGCGAAGAGCTTCAGCGTCATGACGTTGCTGTAGCCATCGACAATGCGGCCCATCAGCTTCGAACGCGCCTCGGATGCCTTCCAGGAGCGCTCTTTCACCCGCGGCACGAAGAACACCAGCATGCCGGTGTAACACGCGATCCACAGCACCAACGGCAACGCCAGGAGCAGATCCGCCTTGGCGAATAGGTAGACCGACGTGCCCGCGTAGACGGTGACGTACCACATCGCATCCACCACCTGCACCGCGGACTCGCGCAGCGACGGCGCGGTCTGCATGATGCGGTTGGCGATCCGACCGGCGAAATCGTTCTGGAAGAACGCCAGGCTCTGCTTCAGCACGTAGCGATGGTGCTGCCAGCGCACCATGTTGGTCATGCCGGGGTTGAGCGTCTGGTTCACCAGCAGGTCGTGCAGCCCGATGGACAGGGGCCGCAGGACGACGATGACGAAGCCCATCCAGAGCAGGGTCTTGCCGTGGGTCTGGAAGAACACGGCGGCCGGCGTTTTCTGCGCCATATCGACCACCCGCCCGAGGAAGTCGAACAGGGCCACTTCGATGAAAGCCACCGCCAGGCCGACGACCAGCGCAGCGGCGAAGACCTTCCATACCTGGCGCAGGTAGTAGATGTAGAAACGCACGACACTCTTCGGCGGCGCGCGGTCCGGCGCTTCACGAAAGATGTCGATAAGGGATTCGAACCAGCGAAATATCATGCGGGCATTCTAGCCCGGTTGGACCTGCGGGGCATGCGCCCTCGGCAAGCCACGCTCAGGCGAGCGTCTCGCGCGCCCAATGCCTCCCGCTGGCGATAGCCTGCACGAAGGCTTCCGCCATGGCGTCGCTGGCCTTACCCGGCGCAACCACGACGCCATGCGCCGCCCTCAGCTTGCCAGGACCGGCAACCGTACCGGGCAAGCCGGCCAGCAATTCCACGCCGGCGCCGCTGGCGGCGATAGGCTTGCAGTGGCGCCAGCTGTCGCGAACGAAATCACCCACTTCCACATGCCGCTTTAAGGCGTCCACGCTTTTTCGGCCACCCGGAATGTAGATCGCGTCGAACAGGACAGAATCGCCCGTGCGGAAGCTGAAGTCCGCCTCCACCGTGTCGCGATGCGACGGTATGGCGCCCAGTTGCGGTGCGACGATCCTTACCCAGGCGCCGCTGCTCTCCAATGCCTTGCGCATCATGGCCAGGTCGTTACGGTCGTAACCGTCGGCGATGAGCACCGCCACCTTGCGCGTGGCGATGCCGCTTTGGCGGCTGTTTGCCATGCTGAGCGCCGGCGATACGGGTACGTCCCGCGCTGGAAGCCACGGCAGCTTCTGCGAATCCCTGGTATCCGGGGCCGGCCCATCGAGGGACCTGTCGTTTTTTCGCGGCACCGGCATGCCCAGCCCCTTGCCGACACTCGCCGCAAGGTCCTCGTCGACCTGGGCAAGCATGAACAACATGCGCTGACGTACCGCTGGCGAACTCACCTTACCCAGTTCGAATTCGAGCGCGTGACAAAGGTGGTTGTATTCGGGCTCGGACTGGCTATGCAGGAACATCCGCGCCTGCGTGAAGTGATCGCGGAAGGCATCGCTGCGCGAGCCATGGCCCCGGAAGCGCGATCGATCGCGTGACGGCGCACTGCCAAGATTGATCGGCAGGTCGTGTCCATCGCCGACACCCAGACGCAATGCCTGCGCGCGTGCGTATGCCGCCACGCGCCCCTGCAATAGCGGATCCTCGGAAAGGTCGATGCCGGGTACGACGTGACCCGGATGAAAAGCCACCTGCTCGGTTTCCGCGAAGTAATTGCGCGGGTTGCGATCAAGCACCAGCTTGCCGATACGGCGAACGGGAACGACCTCCTCGGGAATCAGCTTGGTAGGGTCGAGCAGGTCGAAGTCGAAGGCGTGGCGATCCTTCTCGTCCACCACCTGCACGCCGAATTCCCATTCCGGATACTCGCCCGCCTCGATCGCGTCGAAGAGATCGCGGCGGTGGAAATCCGGATCGTTACCGGAAATCTTGATCGCCTCGTCCCACGTCACGGCGTGCAACCCGAGTGCCGGCTTCCAGTGGAACTTGACGAAGCATCCCTCACCGGCCGCGTTGACCATGCGAAACGTATGCACGCCAAAGCCTTCCATCATGCGGTAGCTTCGCGGGATGGCCCGGTCCGACATGGCCCACATGATCATGTGCATGGACTCGGGCATGTGGGAAATGAACTCCCAGTACGCATCCTGCGCTGTCGCCGCCTGCGGCATCTCGTTGTGCACATCGGGCTTCGCTGCCTGCACGAGGTCGGGAAATACCATGGCGTCCTGGATGAAGAACACCGGCATGTTATTGCCGACAAGATCGTAGTTGCCCTCTTCGGTATAGAACTTGACGGCGAAACCGCGCACATCGCGCGCAAGGTCGGTCGACCCGCGAAAACCCGATACGGTGGAGAATCGCACGAAGACGGGTGTACGCCTGCCTTTCTCCCTTAGGAAATCGGCACGGGTCAACGACACCATCGATTCATAGGCTTCGAAATACCCATGGGCACCGGCACCACGAGCATTGACGACACGCTCGGGAAGACGCGCATGATCGAGCCGGTCAAACCTCTCATGCAATGCAGATGCGTCGAACGGCGTCTTGCTCATGACGGACCTCATGCTTTGGCAGCGGTCCGGTTATCGCAGCGACTCCGTGAATCGAGGGTCAATGCAAAGCAAGAATAACGCTAGGCGTTGGTGTAGCGGGCAATCACGCGATCGACGGCGACGAGGCCGAGGCCGAGCACGACGAAGACCAGCGCAACCATGAGCGCGTTGATCAGTACCGTGGCGTAGCCCAGGCGATCCGCGTCCACGAACGGATACGGATACTCATGCACCACCGCGCCTCGCAGCAGCGTCCATGCAAGAAACACCAGCGGAAACAACAACCAGCGAAGCGCATCGCGCCATACCAATGTGCCGTGGGGCAACAATGCCACCCACCAGAACAGATACAGGAAAGGCACGACATAGTGCACGATGCGATCCGCGATGAGCTGGGGCCCCTGCGGATGCCATTGACCGGCGAGGATCGTGGCATAGATCAGGCAGGTGACGGCGATGCACAGCGCAGCGAGACCGCGTACGCGCGGCTTTCGCCATACGCGCAGCGGCGCCCAGCTGCCACCGGTGGCCGCGGCGGTTGCAACCAGCGCGACGAGCAGATTGGACAGGATGGTAAAGAAGCTGAAATAACGCACCGTGGCATGACCGATCGTCCCGGACCACAGGATCAACCAGTACTGCAACATCAGCCCGGACCACGCGACCGCCGCAACGACGATCGCATAGAGATTCGAAATCGCGGCGGTGCGTGGCGACATGGGTATCAGCCGCCCTTTCCGGCAGCGGCCACCGGCCAGCTGTTGTTCGAGCGGTCACGATCGGGAATGACGTGATCCGGGTCGATCGTGGCAGCGACGATTTTCCGCCCGCCGGGCACCGTCAGGTCGAAGCTCTTGTGCTGCTGCCAGGTCTCCACCGGCACGCGGATGTCGCGCGTGGTCTTGTCGTCGAAGGTGACGCGCAAGGTGGCTGGCATCACCAGCTGGTCGCGGTTCTCGATGGTCACGACCGAGCCTTCGACCTTGGTGATCGCCATGTCCAGCTGCCAGTTGTTCGCGTACCACCCACGCCAGAACCACGAAAGGTCCTCACCCGCTTCGCTTTCCATCAGGCGGAAGAAATCCGACGGCGAAGGATGGTGGTAGGCCCAGGTCGCGATGTACTTGCGGAAGGCGGGATCGAAACGCTCTGGGCCGATGATCTGCTCGCGCAGCAACACCAGGCCAAGCGCCGCCTTGAAGTACGTCGCGGGATGGCGGTACTTCTCCTTGACCATGTCCGCGCCGATCAGCAGGTTCGGTGCATCGGGATCGGCCAGTAACGGGAGGATCTCGTCGACCGGGTTGCCACCCTTCGGCGAATACTCGCTGTCGCGCTTGGGCGCGAACTCGCCATGATGGAAGGCGTCCGCCTCGTACACATCGATGAAGGTATTGAAGCCTTCGTCCATCCACGCGTTACGGCGCTCGTCGGTGCCAACGATCATCGGAAACCAGGTGTGGCCGATCTCGTGCGCGGTGACCATGTGCAGGGGCTTCGCCGGCGCCTTCATCGGATCGAACACGATGCCTGGATACTCCATGCCGCTGGCCGCGGAGCCCGCTTCATTCACCGCCACCGGATACGGGTACGGGTACCACTTGGTCGAGAAGTGTTCGACGGAGGCCTTCAGGTACTCCGTCGAACGGCCCCAGGAGTCGTTACCCACGCTTTCCACGGGGTAGACGGACATCGCCAGCGCCTTCTTGCCCTCGGGCAGGTTGATCCGCGCAGCGTCCCACACATAGGCCGTCGAGGCGCCGAACGCGACATCGCGGGTGTTCTTCATGCGGAACTTCCACGTCAGCGTGCCCGTCTTGCCCGGGCGGCTGGCGGGATCGGTCACTTCAGCCGGCGTGCGGATCRTGACCGTGGCATCGCTGTCACGTGCCTTGGCCAGGCGATCGCGCTGGGCGGCGGTGAGCACGTCCTCAGGATTCACCAGCTCACCGGAGCCCGCCACGATCATGTTGGCCGGAACGGTGATGGCGTAGTCGAAATCGCCGTATTCGAGATAGAACTCGCTGTTGAGGAAGGGCGCGGTGTCCCATCCACGCAGATCGTCGTAGACGCACATGCGCGGATACCACTGCGCCATCTCGTAGATATTGCCGTTCTTGGAAGGAGCGAAACCGGTGCGCCCGCCGAAGTCGCCCGGCAGATCGTAAGAATATTCGATGGTCAGGGTGACCTTGCCACCGCGGGCCGCGACAGGCTCAGGGAGGCGCACCTGCATGCGTGTATCGGCGACGACATAGCTGGCCTTGACGGTCTTCCCGCCCTGCTCGAGCGTTACCGTGGCGACGCGGTAGCCATCGGTATGCTGCTTAGGCGTGCGGCCCGAAGTGAAGTTGCCGCGCGCGTCCGTGGTGTAGCGGTTCTGGTCCATCTGCAGCCAGAGCACGTCGAGCGCGTCCGGGCTGTTGTTGGTGTAGTGGATGGTCGCCTTGCCCACCATCGTGTTCTTCACCGGATCCAGCGTGGCCGCGAGCTCATAGTCGGCGCGGTTCTGCCAGAAAAGCGGGCCGGGCATGCCACTGCCCGAGCGATAGGCGGTGGCCTGCTGGGGATAGGTGAAGGGTGCGAAGGTCTCGCGCGGGTCGAAGGTCGCGGCCGAAGCGCCCAGCGAACCCACGAGGGCGAGGCTGGCGATCGACAGGCGGGCAACGTTTTTCATCGGTAGCACCATGGGGACGACCCCTCAGCGTAACCGGCAAACGAAGCCCGCCTCTACCGTGCCGAAAGTCAGGTGCGCAAGGTCAGGTCAGCGCACATCGATCTTGCGATTCTCGCCCATGTCGGGCGTCTTGCCGGTCATCCGCGCCTTGAGGTAATCGAAAGCGACGACCATCTTCGACGAGGGGCCATCCCAGTATTCCGCGGTGTCGACATCCACGCGGATCAAGGCGAGGTCCGGGTCGTCCTTGCCGTCGGGGAACCAGGTCTTGATCCATTCGTTCCAGTGTTCGTCGATCGCCGCGCGGTCCTCGACGATCCAGGCGCGCCCCGAGAGCGAAACGTAACTGTTGTCGGATGCGCTCGCATAGGACACGTTGACCTCGCGATGAGCCTCCACCTCGGCGACCTTCGGCGAGCTCTTTCGCGTGAAGAACCAGAGGCTGCCGTCGAAAGCCTTCTGCGATGCCCCCATCGGCCGGCTGTAGAGCCGACCGTCCCGTTCGCTGGTCAGCATGGCGATGTGGGCGTCCTTGATCAGCGACCAGATCTTTTCATTGTCGTCTTGACGATTATTGGCCATGTCGCGCTCCCGTTGGGCTTTAAAGGCTCACGGTCCCATCCGCTGGCTGAAGAGGCCGTCAATCAAGTTGCCATTCGGGAAGACGCCGGACTCACATGCGGTTTACCATGGGGACCTGAATCCCCTTCGGGACGCCAATACGAGCGTCTCATCCCTAGGTATACCTTGCATCGCGCCACGGTATCCGCATATTCCCCACGTT
>NZ_JBFUJE010000223.1:0-6387 GCF_056401535.1 Luteibacter sp. P4_E6
CTCGTAACCGGTCTCCGGCTCCTGGAACGAGATGGAGCCGTTGAGAATCGGCTGGCCGTGCTGGATGGCGACCACGCGGCGCGAGGAGAACGCGCCGCCGTCGCGCGTGCGCTCCACGTTGTAGACGATYGGTGCGTTGATGTCGCCGGCGCGCAGGAAATAGGCGTGCAGCGAGTGTGCTTCACGCTTGGGATCCACGGTGCGTTGTGCCGCCGACAGGGCCTGGCCGAGCACCTGGCCGCCGAAGACGAAGCGTGTGCCGATGTCCCGACTCTGGCCGCGGAAGAGGTTGTCTTCCAGGCGTTCGAGTTCGAGGAGTTCGACGAGTTCGCCGACGTGAGCGTCCGACATGGGTTTCCTTTCTGACCGTGGAGCGAATGAGCGCCGAGTATAGCGGGCGTCAGCCGTCGAGCCGGCCCAGGCGACCGGCGTCGTAGGCACGAACCCAGGGAAACTGCGGACCGGGATCGCGCTTGCGTGGGACCTCGTTCTCGGGATCGTCGCTGGACGGGACCATGGCGGTGTCCAGGTCTTCGTGGCCGGCGATGTGCCGGAGCGAAGGAAAGCGTTCGACCAGGTGGTCGAGCAGAGCGCGCAGGGCGGTGATCTGCGCCTCCGGGTACGGCTCGGTCATGGTCTGCTTCGCCGAATGGAACCAGTCCGGGTAACGCCCGGTGTTGACCAGTTCGATGCCGATGGAGCGCGGGTTGTAGCCGCGGGTGTGATGGGCGACGCGCAGGGGGTCCACGTAGCAGAGCACCGTGCCGTCCCGGTCGACGTAGTAATGACCGCTATTGCCGGCCCCGGTGTCGTATAGCACCTTCTCGCCGTACTCCCGGGCCATGGCCAGGTCGGGCAGCTCGGTGCAGTGTATGACCACGAGGTCGATGGTGTCCGCGGCCCGTTCGGGCAGGCGGGCGACATAGGGCAGGGGGGTGTCGAGAATGTCGATCATGGCGCTTTGATAACATAGCCGGTCATTCCGCGTCCGGAGACCGCCATGCGCGGCCACATCATTCTTTCCCACGGCTCCGATTCGGGCCCCGACGCCACCAAGGTGAGCGTCCTGGCGGCCCTGGCCGAGTCGCAGGGCTGGACCACGGTCCGCCCGGATTACCGGGAGGACGACGCCAGCGGCCATGCCGGCAGCATCGATCCGCGCCTGGCCCGGCTGACCGGGGCCATCGCGGCCTCGCCGACACCGCCGGTCCTGGTCGGCTCGAGCATGGGCGCCTTCGTCTCCGGGCTGGCCTCGCTGGACGCTCCCGTGGCGGGCATCTTCCTGCTGGCCCTGCCGACGAAGATCCCGGGCTATCCGAGGGAGTTCGCCCTGAGGGCCGCTGTACCGACCTTCCTCGTCCATGGCTATGCCGACGACGTCTGCCCCCTGGGCGAGGCACTGGCTTTCGCCCGTGACCACGCCATTCCCGCCCTGCTCGTGCAGGACGACCACCGCCTAGGCGCCACCTTGCCCGACATCGAAGCCGAGTTCCTTCGCTTCCTGGGGAACCTTGCATGACCAAAACCAAGTTCTTTGCCACCTGCCCGAAAGGCCTCGAGTACCTGCTCAAGGACGAACTGATCGCCATCGGCGCCGGTGACGTTCGCGAGGCACTCGCCGGTGTCGCCTTCACCGGTTCGATCGAGACCGCTTACCGCGCCTGCCTCTGGTCGCGCATGGCCAGCCGGATCCTCTTGCCGCTGTCGGAGTTCGACGCCGCCGATCCGGATCAGCTCTATGCAGGCATCCAGGACATCGACTGGTCCGAGCACCTGGCGCCGCACGGCACACTTGCCGTGGACGCCAATACGGCGATGAGCAAGCTCACCCACAGCCAGTTCATCGCGCTGAAGACCAAGGACGCGATCGTCGACCAGTACCGGGCCGCGACCGGTTCGCGCCCGGATGTCGATCCGGAAGAGCCGGACCTTCGCATCAACGTCCGCGTGCGGCGTGACCGCGCCACGCTGTCGATCGATCTCTCTGGCCTGCCGTTGCACCGCCGTAACTGGCGCGAGGAGCAGGGCGAGGCACCGCTGAAGGAAAACCTCGCCGCGGCGATGCTGGTGCGCGCGCAGTGGCCTCGCATCTATGCCGAAGGCGGCGCGCTGGTCGACCCCATGTGCGGTTCGGGCACCCTTCTGATCGAAGGCGCGCTGATGGCCGCCGACGTGGCGCCCGGCCTGAAGCGCGACTACTACGGCTTCCTTGGCTGGGCCAAGCACGATTATTCCCTGTGGCGCTCGATCTACGACGAGGCCAGGGCCCGCGCCGACGAAGGCTTGCGCAACCTGCGTCCGGTATTCTTCGGCAGCGACTCCGATCCGCACATGGTGCAGACCACCAAGCGCAATGCGCAGAACGCAGGCGTGGCCGGCTTCTTCCACCTGGACCGCCGCGACGCCGTCCACGTCGAACCGCCGCCGGAGACGCCGCTTGGCCTCGTCATCACGAACCCCCCTTATGGCGAGCGTCTGGGTGACCGCGCCGAACTGCCGGCCCTCTATCGCGACCTCGGCCAGGCCCTGAAGGACCGCTTCGCGGGGTGGCGCGCCGCCGTGCTGGCAGGCGACGAGGAACTGGGCCGTGCCCTGCGCCTCAGCCCGGACAAGCGCTACGTGCTGTTCAACGGCGCTCTCGAGACACCGCTGCTCACCTTCGCCCTGYGCGCGCGTGACGAGGCGCCCCGCGAGGCCAAGCCGCTGTCCGACGGCGCGCAGATGCTGAAGAACCGGCTGGACAAGAACGTCCGCCACCTGCGCAAGCGTCTGAGCCGCGAGGGCATCACCTGCTGGCGCGCCTACGACCAGGACCTGCCCGAATACGCAGCCGCCATCGACGTCTACGAAAACTGGCTGCACATCCAGGAATACAAGGCGCCGCTGGATGTGCCGGTGGACGTCGCGCGCATTCGCATGCGCGAGATCGTCCGCGTGGCCAGTGAAGTGCTCGAGATCCCGCGCGACCGGATCGCCGTGAAGACGCGCGAGCGGGGCAAGGGTGGCTCCAAGTACGGGCAGTTCGACCAGAAGGGCGAGTTCATCGAGGTGAACGAAGGGGGCCTGAAGTTCCTGATCAACCCCACCGATTATCTCGATACCGGCTTGTTCATCGATCACCGCCTGGTCCGCGCCAGGATCCGGGAACTTGCCGCCGGCAAGCATTTCCTCAACCTGTTCGCCTATACGGGCACGGCCAGCGTCTATGCCGCGGCCGGCGACGCGCGCGACACCACCACGGTGGACCTCTCGGGGACCTACCTCGATTGGGCCTCGCGCAACCTCGACCTGAACGGCTATAGCGGTGCCCGCCACCGGCTCGTCCAGGAAGATGCCCTGACCTTCCTCGAAAAGCGCTCCATGATGTACGGCCTGATCTATGTCGATCCGCCGACCTTCTCCAACTCGAAGAAGGCCGACGACTTTGACGTCCAGCGCGACCACGTGAAGCTGTTGCTGGCCTGCAACGAACGCCTCCYGCCCGACGGCGTGATCGTTTTCTCCAACAACTTCCGTCGTTTCCAGCTTGATCGGGAGGCTTTGGAGCCCCATTTCCAGATTGAAGACTGGAGTGCACCGAGCATCCCGTTCGACTTCGCCCGCCGCCACAACATCCATGGCTGCTGGCTGCTTCGGAAGCCGTTCGTGAACCCGTGGAAAACGTGAACGGGCCGTGGAAAAAACTTCAGTCCGGATTCAGTGGCCGGGCGCGAATCTGCGCTCAACACCCGGAGGTAATTGTCATGAAAGCTAAGTTCGCTAAGTCCGCCCTTCTTCTCGCCGCCGCGGGTCTGATGGCGTTCGCACCTGCTGCGTTCGCACGTGGGTATGGCTACGGCGGTGGCTACCATGGCGGTTACGGTGGCTACCACGGCGGCTACGGCTACCATGGCGGCGGTTACTACGGCCGCGGTCACTACGATCACGCCGGTCGCTGGATCGCCGGTGCCATCGTGGCCGGTGCGGTCGTCGGCCTCGTTGCGAATGCCTCGCAGCCGCGCACGGTCGTCTATGACGACGGCCCGGCTTACTACAGCCGTCCGGCCACCGTCGTCTACCAGGACGCCCCGGTCGTTACCCGTCGCGTGACCACCACCACCTACGTGGACGACGGTTACAGCACCACGCGCTATGTGCGTGACGACGGGTATTGATCGTCGCTGAGCAGGTAATTGGTTGAAACAAGAAGCCCGGCTTATAGCCGGGCTTCTTTTTGTGCGGGCTGGCCCGCTGCCGCGGGATCGCCGATGAATCGGCTCCTACAGAGGGGGATAGGCTCTGGCTTACGGCTTTGAGCCGCTGGTGCCGGCACCGGAGCCGCTGAGCTTCGCGTTCTTCGACATGGCCTTGTAGGTGTCCTTGTCGATCGTGCTTACCGACTGGATGTCACACGGCGGGTCGCCGTTGATACGCAGCACCTTCTCGGTGGGGGTGCCACAGATGCGAAACCCGCCAATGGCCTTGTTGCTCTCGGCGGTTTTGAAGCGGACACCCCCGCCCAGCCCTATGCGCGGGCACGCCACGTTCGTCTTGACCAGGAAGTGATCGGGCCCGGTCGCGACGACGACAGTCTGGTCGTCGATCACCTTCCAGTCGGTGATCCTGTCGGTCCGCATGCAGTCGTTGAACTCGAGGGGCTTGGTGGCGGGGGCGGCGCCGGGGGCGGGTGCCTGGTCGGCGGCGTGGGCGGCCACGGTGAGGAGCAGGGAAGCGACAAACAGGTAACGGACTTTCATGGCCGGGCACTCCTTCGTATGAATCTGCACGTTAAGCCCGTTTGTGCCCCGAAACGAGAGAAAAGGCGGCGTCGGTAGATCTGCCGTTAAGGCGGCGGTCGGGTCCGCTCACGTTCGTTGAACAGTTCCGCTGGCAAGGTTTCCGTAATGACTGACGAGTCCGTCGGCAGTGCAGGAAAACCCACTTTATGACCGTCCGACCGCTTGGCATCGACCCGAACCCGCCGGCCAGCGCGGACCTCGCCCAACGCTTCCTCAGCATCCGCCACCGTACGGCGGAACTGGCGTCGCGCCTGAAGGCCGAGGATACCGTGGTGCAGTCCATGCCGGACGCCAGTCCGACGAAGTGGCACCTCGCGCACACTACCTGGTTCTTCGAGCAGTTCATCCTGTCGCGCGATCCCGCCTACGTGTCGCCGAACCCGGAGTGGCACTTCCTGTTCAACTCGTACTACCAGTCGGTCGGGCCGATGCACGCGCGCCCGAAGCGCGGCCTGCTCACGCGGCCTGCACTGGATGAGGTTCGGGACTATCGATGTCGCGTGGACGACGCGATCGTCACGTTAATCGCGCGTGGTGACGATGCCACCTTGCCGACACTGGTCGAGTTGGGTGTTCAACACGAGCAGCAGCACCAGGAGCTCCTGCTCACCGATATCAAGCATGCGTTTGCGCAGAACCCGCTGGAGCCCGCGTTTGCGCCAGATGCGCCTCGGTCGCTGTCCGTCGCTGCGCCCGCCCTGGCCTTCGTACCGTTCGACGAAGGTATCGTCGAGATCGGGTACGGCGGGGAGGGCTTCTCGTTCGACAATGAAGGTCCGCGTCATCGGACCTACCGACAGGCCGGATCGCTGGCCAATCGTCCGGCTACCAATGCGGAGTTCATGGCCTTCGTCCTCGATGGGGGCTACCGCCAGCCCACGCTGTGGCTGGCCGACGGCTGGGCTACGGTCCAGGCAGAACAGTGGCAGCGGCCCTTGTACTGGGACGAGGCCCTGGAGACCGAATTCACCCTGCAGGGGCGCCGTGCGATCGACCCGCATGCCCCCGTGTGTCACATCAGCTATTTCGAAGCCGACGCCTTCGCGCGGTGGGCTGGCGCGCGCCTTCCCACCGAAGTCGAGTGGGAAACCATGGCGGCAGCCTTGCCCGTGCGCGGGAACCTTCAGGATAGCGGGGCGTTCCAACCCCGTGCCTGCTCGTTCGAGACCCCGCTCGGGCAGATGTATGGCGACGTTTGGGAATGGACAATGAGCCCATATGTCAGTTACCCGGGTTACCGGACATTGGCCGGAGCCCTTGGCGAATACAATGGCAAGTTCATGAACGGGCAATGGATCCTCCGCGGAGGTTCCTGCGCTACGCCCGCCGATCACGTTCGTGCGACTTACCGGAACTTCTTTCCTCCCCATGCCCGTTGGCAGTTTTCGGGGATACGACTGGGAAACGATCGATGAGCGCTCAACCGAAAGACATCCGCGTCGACGACCGCCATCCGGATGTCGAGGACACGCTGCACACCGTTCGCCGTGGGCTCGCTTTGAAGGCGAAGAAACTGCCGTCGCGACTGTTTTACGATGAACGCGGCTCCGCCCTTTTCGAGGCGATCTGCGAGCAGCCCGAGTACTACCTCACGCGTACCGAGATCGCG
>NZ_JBFUJE010000224.1:0-6367 GCF_056401535.1 Luteibacter sp. P4_E6
CCCTTAGCCCGCACCTCCGCAGGTAATAAGTACAAGGTTAATAAGAAGGAGGCCGCCGCCGAGACGCAGCTTGCCTACTGCCGCCGGGAGGCGGTTCAGGGCAAAGCGGCCAGTGGTGGTGCGCTGCGTCATGTCACCGAACGTAAGTCAGTTCGTCGACGTGTGTCAACACTTTCTCTTGAAACTTGTTTCCTAGGACATTTGGACGGCTAGATGTCCGCGAGCGGTGGTTTCCCCCGCAAAGGCCGCCGCTGCGCAGCCCCAACAAAGTGGTATGCAATCCAAGAGTCCGCTTTCTGTAGGAGCCGATTCATCGGCGATGGCGGCACGACACGCTCCAAGAAAGCGATCACCCTTTTGTCCCAGATTCTCAACACAACCCATTGAGAATATTCGAAAATGACAAAATTTGTGATGTCCATCACACTGGGATGACAGACGCGGTAAGTACGCCTACGTAAACTCCGCGCCCTCACTTACCCAATGGATAGATATATGCGAAGGATTGCGCGAGGGGCGCTGTATGCGCTCGCCTTGTTGTTACCCGTGACAACGGCGAACTCGTATGGCTTGCCCAGTGCCGGCTCTCGAAACGCGTTCTCGCCGGACGCGCAGGGCCCCGCGGTTGACCCGTCCGAACCCGGCGTGGAGCGATATCAGTCGGATCTTGGTCCCGGTGACTGCGAGACTCGTCCGGGCGTGGGAAACCCCATCAACGTCGGCCACGGCAACAAGTATCAGGAAATCGTCGATGTCGCCGCGACTTACGGCTCGCCACTATCGTGGCATCGCTTCTATAACAGCGGCATTGTGAGCGACGACAAAGAAGGACGGTTGCGTAAGCGGACCTTGCCTGCCACGGGCTCGCTTGGCAGTCGCTGGCGCGCAACCTACGACCGTTCGCTCAGCGTCGTGGCAGGTGTGGAAGGCAAGCGTGTCCGCATCCAGCGCCATACCGGAGAGAAGGTTGATTTTATCGACGTCAATGGGCGATATCAAAGCGAGGTAGACCCGCGCGGCGAGCTCGTCCCGAATGGAGATGGCTGGATTTACCGGCCGTCTGCCGGTGCGGACGCCGAGGAATACGACGCGGGCGGGCGACTTATGTCGATCGGTGCGGGGACTACCCGATTCGTGAGCCTTAGATACACGGATGCTCTTGTAGAGGTCGCCGACTTACAGGGTCGAAAGCTTTCCGTTACCTATGACGTGGAGGGGCGGATTGCTTCGGTCACCGATGGCGCGGGGGTTGCGGTGCAATACACGTACGACGAGGCGGCGGACAGTGGCCACAAGGCTGATCCCGCCACGGCCACGTACGCCGACGGCACCTCGCATCGTTACATCTACAACGCCCAGGGCTATGTCGGTGGMGTCAGCCGRCCGCATGCGCTTACGGGCATCGTCGATGAGTCAGGCGAACTGTTCGCAAGCTTCTGGTACGACAGCGAGGGCCGCGCGGTCCGCAGTGAGCATGCGTTCGGCGTCGATGCCGTTCAGCTATCCCGCGAGGCCGACGGGAGTGTCGCCGTCACTGGTCCCACGAAGGCAGTGCACCGTTATCGTTACGCCGAAGTCCGCGGCTCGCGTCGCCTAGTCGGCGTCGACCAGCCCGGCGGAGCCGGCTGCGGGGCGGCAAACTCTAAGATCAACTACAACACCGATGGTACGGTGTCGCGCCGGACGGGCTTCGATGGCCATGCCACCGAGTACCGCTACGACACCCACGGCAATGAGACAGAACGCACTGAAGCGGCGGGCACCCCGGTGGCCCGCAAGATTGCCACGACCTGGCATCCGACTATGGATTTACCGGTCCGCATCACGTGGCCGGGACGCGAGGAACGCTTTACATACGACGCGGCAGGCAACCTGACGGGTCGCGAGGAATGGGGCGCTATCGATCCGACACAGTCAGGATCGGCGCTTACGTTGAGCCGAAGCTGGCGGATGACGTACGACACGGCAGGCCGGCTCGCATTGGAGGAGGGTCCGCGCAGACACGAGTAAGGTCGGGGCGCTCATGCGCCATACCTACCGATCTGCGGATGCATCGAACTGCGCGAACAATGGCCCATGCGATTACCGCAAAGGCGACCTGTGGAAATCGGAGAATGCGCTCGGTCACACCGAGGAGATCCTTACCCAGGATGCGACGGGACGCGTACGGTCTCGCCGCGATCCGCAGGGCATCGTCTACACCTACACCTATGACAAGCGCGGCCGATTAACCGATGTGGAAGAGCTGCGGCCGGGCAACGTCACCGCCAAAACGTCCATGAGCTATACGCCGCGAGGCGACGTCGCATCGATTACTGACGCGGACGGCGTCACATTGCGCTTCGAATACGACAAGGCGGGCCGCCTAATCCAGATAGCGAACCCGTCGAATCATCGTATGCGCTTCGAACTCGACGCAGCGGGCAATCGAATCGGTGAGACCGGCTACGACAGCATGTTCCTCAAGACCCAGATCAAACGCACCTTCGATGCCCTGGGCCGCGTCGAGACCGAGACCAGCGCAAACAATTCAGTGACGCGTTACACGTATGACGAACTCGGCCGCCCAACGGGCACGACGGACGCCGACGGACGTAAAACCACCGCGAGCTACGACGCGCTCGGGCGTCTGCGTGAATCCGTTAGGGATGCTGGCGGTCTGAGTGCCAGTACCACGGCTTCGTACGATCCTCTCGATCAGCTAGCATCGATTGAGGATCCCAAGGGCCTCACGACGCATTACCTGACCACTGGCCTGGGCGATGTTGGAGCGGTCGATAGCCCCGACAGTGGTGAGTCCGTCGATGAATATGACGTGGCTGGATTCCTCGCCCACCACGAAGGCGCCGGYGGCGTCGGTAGCTATGAGGTCACCCGCGATGGCTTGGGTCGCTCGACCGTCGTCCGCTACAGCGATGCGAAGCTCGAAACCCATTTTACCTATGACATTCCCGACCCGACGTGCCCCGCGGGCGAAAGACATGGCGTCGGCCGCCTGTCGGCGATGTTGCAGTCGGGCAGCAAGACGGCGTTCTGCTACGACGCAACTGGGAATATCGCGCGAAAAATTCAGGCATGGGCTGCAACGACGAAGGCGGTGGCGTACCGCTACTCGCTGGCTGGCCGCTTGCAGGAAGTCGCAGTCGATGGAGGTGCGCGAACGATCTATCGTTATGACGCCGATGGCTCGGTGGCGGGTATCAGTGTCGAGCCCCAAGGTGCGGCGAAGGCAGACGTGATTACTTATGTTGCGTACCGGCCCTTCGATCTCATCGAGAGCTGGCGCTATGGCAATGGCACCGAGCTAACGGTCACGCGTGATGACAGCGGCCGCGTGACCGCCTGGGGTGGCCCAGATTACCAGTTGTATGCGCTGAACTACACCCCTGGCGGAGAGATTTCCTCGCAGATGGCGCGCGCCTATGCGTTCGACTTTGGATACGACGGACTCGGACATCTGAAGTCCGTTGCACAACCCAGCACGGGCAATATGTTGCGTACCTTCGAGTACAACACCACGGGTGACCGGACGTCCGTGACAAGCGGTGGCGTCAAGCAGAACTATCTATACGAACCGGCAAGCCATCGCCTGGTGACCGCGGATGGAAAGATGCGTCGCTACGACGCGGCGGGGAACACTATTGCGATAGGTGATGCCACGCTCGCTCAGGATGCGGCGGGTCGATTGGAGTCGGTGAGCGAGCAGGGACGCCCGCTGGTCAGCTATGGCTACGACGCAGCGGACCAGCGAATCATGCGCACTGAGGCGACCGGCGTTAAGGTTAGGCTTGTGCTGTACGACGAGGACGGACGCTGGCTCGCCGACTACGACAGCGCGGGCAACGTCACGCGGCAGGCCGTCTGGATGAATGACTATCTTGTCGGGCTCGTCGATAACGGCAAGTTGCTTTACGTTGAGCCGGACCACTTGGGGTCGCCTCGTGCTGTGATCGATCCGACGCGCAAAGCGACCGTATGGCGGTGGCAGCCCAGTGACGATCCGTTTGGCACAGCAGTGCCTGACGAGGATCCTGACTCCGACGGAAC
The DNA here is from genome assembly GCF_056401535.1 of Luteibacter sp. P4_E6. Classification (NCBI taxonomy): domain Bacteria; kingdom Pseudomonadati; phylum Pseudomonadota; class Gammaproteobacteria; order Lysobacterales; family Rhodanobacteraceae; genus Luteibacter; species Luteibacter sp. P4_E6. The sequence goes on from NZ_JBFUJE010000224.1 coordinate 4,048, forward strand.
GCGTTTCGTCTTCGACATGCGCTTTCCGGGGCAACATTACGACGCTGCAACGGGTCTTTACTACAATTACTTTCGTGACTATGACGCCAGTGCGGGTCGGTATATTCAAGCCGATCCGAGCGGCTTGGCGGGCGGGATCAATCCATACTTGTATGCAAATGGTTCGCCTTTGTCGTACGTCGACTCGACGGGCGAGATCCCTCTCCCCGTCGTTACTGCCGCCATCGGCTTGATCGGAGCAGCGATTGGTGACACCGCGGCTCAAGTGTACGGTATGTACAAGAGTGATTGGTGCAAGGACTTCAATTGGCGCGAACTAGGCGTATCGGCAGTTGGAGGGGGTCTTGCCGGACTTGGTTTGCCAGTGGTCTCGGCCGCGGCGGGAGTTGGCGGTGTCGCCGCTCTGGGGGCGGCCAGCAACGTGGGTGTTTATGCTGCTAATGGCGGAGATATCGCAGACCCGAGCGGAGTTGCTTGGGCAGCCGGTACAGGCGCTGCGGGCGGATTCATCGGAGGAGCAGCTGGAAGAGTCGTCCGTTGGGGGACGAGGAGTACCGCGGCTAGCAGCAGCATGATCGCTAGAAGTAACAACGCCGCAAACGTGCGTCTGAACACGGGCGTCATTTCTCTAATGCGCGGGCAGGGCGGAGGCGTGGCTTCCAGCGCTCCCATGCCGTCAAGCGCACCATCTGACTGCGGCTGCCAGCACTGATCTTATGAAAGACTCAATTAAGCCGAATCGGATAATGGTGCTAGCTCAGGGTTGCGTAATATGCGCTATAGGATGCATTTCACTTGTCTTGATTTTGGTGAGCCTGGCGGGCGGCTTCTCCGCGGTGCACTTTGGCGTCGGTGCACTACTTATGATCTTCGTTATTCGATTCCTTATCACCGTCATTGAAGACTTTTTCGTGGTCATGGATCAACAGGGCGTCGAACAGCTGAGAGTGGTGCACGGCAGGCGTTTCTTCGTGAAGAAACGTCTGGCCTGGGGAAACGTAGACACGGTTACGCAACGGAATCTCCTCTATCGACTTGGAGGTTCGGACTTCGAAGTTCGCTTGAACATATCCTCGTTCAACGATGGGAACGAGTTTCTAGAGTTTCTAGAGGCTCACCTCCCTGGTGACCTAACTCGGTGAGTTAACGGGGTCGCCCACTGGTCGGCCGTCGCCACGACGTCATTTTAAAATTAATGAGGGCGCAGAAATGATTTCTTCTGCGCCAGTGCCGATCTATGCAGGTCCCAGAAATGAAGAAAGTTTGGATATTCATGGCCTTCGTGGCGCCTGTCGGATTTTTTCAGGGCCCGCTACAGCGTGAGATGAGTGGGCCGATATTTCTGGTCGCCGCGGCAGTGTTCCTACTGATCGGTCGAGCCGTGGCGGAGAGATATGGCAAGTAGCTCCTAGAACCCGCCTCCTACACAGTCGCCGATTCGTGTCACGAAGGACGCTAACCATGACTTCCACGGTGCGGCAGTGGGTGCAGGATGGGGCGGCGCCAGCCTGGGCTTCGGAGGAGATGGTTTGTGCGAGCATTGACCGGAATGGCCGCCAGATTTTTCAAGCGCAGGTTGCACCTTACATCGTTGGAGCGAACCATCCTCGATGCCGTCGAGCGGAAGCTGCCCGTCCAGGCATCGACCATCTGGCAGGGACAGGTAAAGGCGATTTACCTCGTCCAGCGCCTGCCGGACGGCATCGAAGTCGATTTCTATATGCGCGATCCGCTACGCGGCTCCGGGAATGCACTCCCTCGGTTCCAAAACCAAGAAGAGTTTGTCGTAGCTACCGTTCAGATATCACTGCCATCGTTAGGGTCTTCCGTCAGCGCCAGTGTCTGGTGCGTATCGGGTCGACTTTTCTCAATCGAATACAAAGGAAGTATCAAGTATTTCGAGGAAGCGATTGGCATGGATCCCGCGCCGGACCTACGGATCACCGTAGCCGTTGACGGCGAGCGACTGAGCTAAAGGTTAACTACCAGCCCCTCAGCCATTCAGCGAACATCCGTCCGTCTGCGGCTAGCGGCTGAGCCGTCGCTTCTCGCGCGAGCATGGCCCCTAAAGCGTCGGGAACGTGCACCGTCCGCCCGATAAGCGGCTCAACCACGGTATCGAACTTGGCGGGATGTGYCGTGGCTGCAACCGTCCATGTTCGAGCGTCGCTGGCGAGACGGCGACGTTCGAACACCCGGATCGCCGTCGCCGTGTGCGGGCAAAATATCTCACCGTCGCAAGCTGCATGGCGAAGAATGACATCGCGAATCTCCGCATCATCGACGCCCTCGGCGTGACCGCTGCGACGCGCATTATCGT
>NZ_JBFUJE010000225.1:0-6347 GCF_056401535.1 Luteibacter sp. P4_E6
GTGCGATGAGGCGCAGCATGTCCGTCAACGGATAGCGCACGTACGCACCCTCGGTGGCACCGGCGCCATGGGGCACCATCCACAGGCGCTTCAGGCCGAGCACATGGTCGATACGGACGCCGCCGGCGTGGGCGAGTGCCGCACGAAGCATGCCGATGAAACCCTTGAAACCGGTATCGCGCAGGCCGCGCGGCGAAAACGTGGTGAGCCCCCAGTCCTGGCCCAGGCGATTGAGTGCATCCGGCGGCGCGCCGACGGAAAGCCCCTTGAGCACCTCGGCCTGGTGGGCCCAGGCGTGACTGCCGCCCGAGTCGGCACCGACAGCGAGATCCGCGACGAGGCCGATGGCCATGCCTGCATCGCGCGCCGCCTTCTGTGCGCCTTCAAGTCCCCGGCTGGCGAGCCATTGCAACCATGCGTGGAAGCCCACCTCCCGCGAATGCTCACGAGCAAACGCAGCCACCTCACGACTCGCAGGGTCGTGGTACGCGGTGGGCCAACCCTGCCAGCCGCCGGGACGGCCGTGCGCACTGAAGTCGGCATGCAGGGCCTCGAACCTTGCATGCCGTTCCAGCGGCTCGCCCTGAGCGCGGCGGAACGCACCGAAGCGTTCGGAATGGGCGAGGTCGACCGAGGCCGATTCGAAGAGCGAGCGCAGGATAGTCATCCTGGCACGCGCAGCGCGAGGCCAGTCGATCAGGTCCAACCATTCCAGTTCGGCGAGTTCCTGGCGCAGGTTGTGCGTGTCGATCACGGCACGCACGGTTTGCTCGCCGCTGGTTCGCACCGGGTCGACGTAGAGGCCGTTGAGGAACAACCGACTCGACGGCGCATAGGGACTGTATCGCTCCGGCGCCGCGGCAAACAATGCATGCAGTGGACTGATCGCCAGCGCGTCCGCGCCCTTCTCCGCCGCGGCCTTCGCACAGGTCTCGAGCGCAGTGAAATCACCGATGCCGCCGTCGCCCGGGCGACGCAGGCTCGACATCTGCACGGCCACACCCCACGGGCGACGCGCCGCGGCGATGTCGGCGATGCCGAAGGTACGCGGCGGCGCGACGGCAAGCGTGACTTCGTCTTCGTCGAGGAACAACGTGTAATAGCCGGGGACGGATGGCGCATCCAACTGGCCCTGGCCGGAAGGCAGCTGGCCTTCGCTGACGAGGCTACCGTCGTCGGCGAGCAGCTTCCATACGCGTCCGCGGGGCGCGACAGGCAAGGCAAAGCGGTCGCCCGCTTCAGCGGTTACCAGGCGCGGGGGTTGCCGGCCCGTACGCTCCTGTTCGATGCGCTGCAGGCTCGCCTCGATGTCGTCGGCGTTATCCGCCGGAAGATCCAGGGCGCGCAGGACGGCGCGCAACGTGGCGGCCGGCGTGGACTGCGGACGATCCAGCGCGTCGCGCCAATACACGTCTACGCCGGCCTGTTCCGCTAGCAGGGCGAGACGATCGTCGAGGGGGGCGTTCACGGCTCAGGACTCCAGGCAGGCAACGGTGCGGCGTGCCGGAAGCAGGCCGCGCGATACAGAGGCAATCTCGGCGGCGTCGCCATGCAACCACGCCGCCGAGGGCGATGGTGGCTGCGCGATGGTGACGTCGGTGTTGCCGAGGTTGACGAAGACGGTCAGAACCTGGCCGCCGAGCGACCACGACGCCTTGAGGGCGTGCTCGCCCAGAGGCATCGCGCCGAGGCTACGTGCGTCGTCGATGTAGGGCGCCACGTATTTGTGGCGCAGCGCAATCAGGTCACGGATAAACAGGCGTCGATGCTCACCGTGCGCGATATCGCGCTCCGGAATCGACGCGGTGAACGTGTCGTACTCGTTCGGATCGGGAATGTCCTCGCCTCCGAAACGGGTGAACGCCGCAAACTCCTTGCGACGGCCGTCACGCACCGCGTCACGAAGTTCGTCGTCGCTGAAGTCGGTGAAATACAGGAACGGTGTTCGACTCGCCCACTCCTCACCCATGAAAAGCATCGGCACGAAGGGGGCAAGCAAGAGCAGCGCCAGTGCCGCTTCCATCGTGGCGGGATCGATCAGCGTCGTCAGGCGCTCGCCGAAGGCGCGGTTGCCGACCTGGTCATGGTTCTGCAGGAAGTTTACGAAGCGCGACGGCGCCAGGTGCCCACTCGGTTCGCCGCGGCGACGTGCCCCCATCAACTCGCCCTGGTAGGCAAAGCCTTCGCGCAACGTCCTCAGTAGCATGTCCATCGGCGCCTGGTAATGAGCGTAATAACCCTCGCCCTCATCCGTGAGCAGGACGTGCAGCGCGTTGTGGAAGTCGTCGTTCCACTGCGCGTCGAAGCGACCGCGGCCAAGCAGGTTGGCCTGGTTGGCCTCGTTCTCGAGGATCAGGTGCACATGGCGATCCGGTCCGACAGCGGCGTGGACGCGGCTGGCCAGCGACGACAGCCAGCCGGGATTACCGATCGCGTGGACTGCGTCGAAACGCAGGCCGTCGAAGCGGAACTCCTGGATCCAATAAAGCGCGTTGTGGACGAAGTAGTCGCCGACCTGCGGCGATGAGACACCGATCGCCGCACCCCAGGGCGTGTGCACGCCCTCGTCGAAAAACCGCGAGGCATAGGCGCCCAGGTAATTCCCATCGGGCCCGAAATGGTTGTAGACCACATCGAGGAAGACCATCAGACCGAGATCGTGCGCCGTGTCGATCATTGCCTTGAGATCTTCCGGCGAACCGTAAGCGTCCGCCGGCGCATACGGAAGCACACCGTCGTAGCCCCAGTTGCGCTCGCCGGGAAACTGGGCGATAGGCATGAGTTCGATCGCCGTGACGCCCAGCGACACCAGGTGCGGAAGGATCATCTCGACGCCATGAAATCCCCCGAGCACGCCCACATGGAGCTCGTAGATCACTGTTTCGCGCCAGGGCCTTCCGTTCCACGCCGTATTGCGCCATTCGAAGGCAAGAGGATCGGTGACGATGCTATAGCCATGCACATCGCCGCCACGCTGGCGCCTCGACGCGGGGTCGGGCACAGCCAGCGACGCATTGATCCGGAAGCGATAACCCACGCCTATCTCGGCCGGGCAGATGCATTCGAACCAACCATCGTCAAGCGACCGCATGGGCGCCGTATGGCCGGTGTCGCACTCGAGCGACACCGCCTCCAGATCAGGAGCCCAGAGCCGGAAACGCGTGTTCCCATCGCCCAGCGATCGCGCGCCGTAGGGCATCGCATGCACGAAGCGGGCGCTCATGCCGGTTCCGTCCGGACGATCGAGYCGAGCAGGATGACGCTGTGCCCTTCGACCGCAATGGTCGAATCGGTCCATGCGACCTCGGTCGCGCCAGGCGCCGCACTGTTGCAGCGCATCCGCCAGCTGACCGCCGGTGCCGGCAGATGGAACACATGGGTCTCGGGCGTCGCGTTGATCAACACGAGGGTCACGTCGGCGCGCTTCTCGCCGTACGCCTGGGCACGGCGCAGGGCAAGGAGGCGACCTTCGGTATAGCCCCAGGTTTCCTGGGTCATCTCCGCGCCGCTCTCGTCGAACCACGCCACCTCGCGCATGCCCGGCGCCACTTCGGTATCGCCACGCAGGAAATGCGCCGCGCGCAACGTAGGGTGCTGTTCGCRCAGGCGTGACAAGCGGGCCACGAAGTCGGTGAGTTCCCTGCCCTGCTCCGACGTGGCGAGCTTCCAGTCGTACCACGACAACTCGTTATCCTGGCAATACGCATTGTTGTTGCCCTGTTGCGTACGGCCGAACTCGTCGCCACCCAGCAACATGGGCGTACCGTGCGAGAAGAACATGGTCGCCAGCATGGCGCGCTTCACGCGCTCGCGCGGTATCCGAATGGCTGGATCGTCGCTCGGGCCTTCGACACCGTGGTTGTAGCTCTCGTTATCGTTGCCGCCATCGCGATTTTCTTCGCCGTTGGCATCGTTGTGCTTGTCGTTGTAGCTGACCAGGTCTTCCAGCGTAAAGCCGTCGTGTGCGGTCACGAAGTTCACCGAGGCCCAGGGCTTTCGCCGCTGGTGATCGAACAGTTCGCCCGATGCCTGGAGCCGTCCGGCAAGAATACCGCGCATGTTCGAATCGCCCTTCCAGAACTTACGGATGTCGTCGCGGAACTGGCCGTTCCACTCGGCGAAACCCGGCGGATGATTACCCAGCTGATAACCACCGGGGCCGATGTCCCACGGCTCCGATATCAACTTGACGTTGGCGAGCACGGGATCCTGGCGCATCGCATCGAACAGGCCGCAACAGGGATCGAAGCCTTGTTCCTCACGACCCAGGCTCACGCCGAGATCGAAACGGAAGCCGTCGATGTGGAAGGTCTGCACCCAGTAGCGCAGCGAATCCATCACCAGCTGGATCACCCGCGGGTGGGCCGTGTTGACCGTGTTGCCGGTACCGGTGTCGTTGATGCAGTAGCGTGGATTGTCCGGCATCAGACGGTAGTAGCTCTTGTTGTCCAGGCCACGGAAGGACATCGTCGTACCCAGCTCGCTGCCCTCGCAGGTGTGGTTGTAGACCACGTCGAGAATCACTTCGATGCCCGCTGCATGCAAGGCCTGCACCGCGGCGCGTATCTCGTTGAGCGCACCTTCGGCCATGTAGCCCGGCTCGGGCGCGAAGAAGGCCAGCGTGTTGTAGCCCCAGTAATTACGCAGCTTCATCTCGGTGAGGCGGCGGTCCTGCACGAAGGCGTGCACGGGCAGGAGCTCCACCGCGGTGATGCCGAGTTTGACCAGGTAGTCGATCACGTAGGGATCGGCGAGGGCGATGAAGGTGCCCCGCTCGTTCTGGCGAATACGCTTCAGCGTGCGCGTGAAACCCCGCAAATGCGTCTCGTAGATGATGGTCTCATTCCACGGCGTGTGCGGCCGGTTGCCGCCGGTCCAGTGCATGGGCTCGTCGACCACCACGGCCTTCGGCATGGCAGCGGCACTGTCACGCCGGTCGAAGGAAAGGTCGGCACGCGGCGAGGAGACACGGTACCCATGCAGGGCGTCGGACCAGCGTACCTGTCCGTGCAACAGGCGTGCATACGGATCGAGAAGCAGCTTGTTCGGATTGAACCGATGCCCCTCCTCGGGCTCGTAAGGTCCGTACGCACGAAAGCCATAGAGCGTGCCACCACGGACACGCGGCAGGTAGCCGTGCCACGTTTCATCGGTGCACTCGGGCAGGTCGTAGCGCGCGATCTCCCGCTTGCCCGAGGGATCGAACAGACACAACTCGATGCGCTCCGCATGTGCGGAGAACACGGCGAAGTTGGTACCCATGCCGTCGCAGGTCGCACCCAGGGGATAGGGCGTACCGGATTGCATGCGTTCGGGAAGTGCAGGCATCGATTTCCTCGTCAGTCGGCGATGAACATGACCGTGGACAACGGCGGCAAGCTGAGTACGAGCGACTGTCCAAAGCCCTGCGCGGGCACCACCTGGGCATGGCGTTCACCCTCATTGCCGATGCCCGACCCGCCGTACTCGCTCGCGTCGGAGTTCAGCGCCTCACGCCAACGGCCGCCTTCGGGCACGCCAATGCGGAAGCCATGCCGGGGAGTCGGCGTCATGTTGCTGACCACCAGAACGGTGCGCCCACCGTCGGCCATACGCAACCAGGCGAAGACACTCTGCTCCGCATCGTCGCCGATGACCCAGCGGAAGCCGCGCGGGTCCGAATCCCAGGCATGCAGCGCCGGGGTGCTGGCGTAGAGCTGGTTAAGATCACGCACCAGCTTCTGCACACCCAGATGCAGCGGATGATCGAGCAACTCCCAGGCGATCTGGGCGTCGTGATTCCACTCCCTTGGCTGGGCGATCTCGCCCCCAGTGAACAGCAGCTTCTTACCGGGGTGCCCCCACATGAAGCCGTAGTAGGCACGCAGATTGGCGAACTTCTGCCACTCGTCACCGGGCATGCGGCCAAGGAGGGATCGCTTGCCGTGCACCACCTCGTCGTGCGACAGCGGAAGCACGAACTTCTCCGAATAGGCATAGACCATGCTGAAGGTCATCTCGCCGTGGTGCCAGCGACGATGGATCGGATCGTGCGTCATGTAGTCGAGCGAGTCGTGCATCCAGCCCATGTTCCACTTGAAGGTGAAACCGAGGCCGCCCTGCGCTACCGGTTGGGTCACGCCCGGCCACGCGGTGGATTCCTCGGCAATGGTCATGCAATCCGGATGGCGTTCGGCGACCAGCTGGTTCACCCGGCGCAGGAAGTCGATCGATTCGAGGTTCTCGCGTCCACCGTACTTGTTCGGCACCCACTCGCCATGCTTGCGGCTGTAGTCGCGATAGAGCATCGACGCGACGGCATCGACACGAAGCCCATCGACATGGAAACGTTCGAGCCAGGCCAGCGC
>NZ_JBFUJE010000226.1:0-6336 GCF_056401535.1 Luteibacter sp. P4_E6
CTTGCATGCATCGACGACAGGCGACGCCCGTTGTGAATACGACCAACCGGCTTAAGATTTTTGCAGCGCAGCGTGACACCTCATCGCTTTGGCGTCTTAATCTGTCCCCAGGGGATTTAGATCGATCCAAGCTAGTGTGATTTGCATCACGTCGCAGCCGCGAAGGTGTGCATTGGCTTGGACTGGGGTGGGGAGGGCAGAGGGCTGTGCGCATCGTGCGCCACCCGGAACGTTGCCGCTTCCCGCCGGGCCTGTCTTGGGGAAGGGGAAGCCGCCACATGAAAGCAAGCACCACCTGTACGTCCATGAGCACCAGCCCGCGCGAAGCGCGCGTGACCGTGTTCATGAGGTCTTTTGACCGCGGCGCGGATCGTTGCCGCCGAGTTCCGCCTAGCAGTCAGTAGGCGGACATAGAGATTCTGTCGCTGCGTTGCCTCTCGTCCACTGACGACGGCAATCACGGGAAACGCTGCCCTGCGTTCGGTGCAGCGGGTCTTTCCGCGGCGCATCCAGGGGTATGAGCCACTCATCGTTGACGACCGCAGGTGCCGCCTGCCGCCGTAAATTTGGATCGATTGAAATGCGGGAAATAAGGAGGACGCATGCCGACATAGGTCGCGAATCTGCAGCAGTGATGTAACGGGGGATCATCGCGCCGACTTCAAGAACGGCGCACACCACTGAGGGAAATAAAAAGAAATGACTTATCTGCCACACATGCTCAAGCGCAAGCCGCTTTGCGCCGCGCTCGCCTCGGCCACCTTGTCGTTCGTCGGTTTCATGGGGGTCCCGACGGCGGCTTTCGCGCAGACATCCGCGCCCGTCACGACGACAGCGCCCGCGCCGGCACAAACGACTGATAGCTCGACGGCAACGAAAAACGATAAGGAAAAGAAGGCAGATAAGCAGAGCAACGACACCGCGGCCGGTCCAACGAATCTGGACACCGTCGTCGTCACGAGTTATCGCCAGTCGATCGACCAGAACGTGTTGGACAAGCGCGATGCGAACTCCATCGTCGAGGTCATCAACGCACAGAACATCTCGCAGTTCCCCGCGAAGAACATCGCCGATGCGCTTGCGCATGTGCCTGGCGTGGTCATCAGTCGCGAATCGGGTGAAGGCAAGACGGTCAGCATTCGTGGCCTCGCGCCCGAGCTGACGCTGACCGAATTGAACGGCAACTACGTGGCCTCGGCAGATACCTCCGCCGGCCTGACGCGCTCGTTCAACTACACGCTGATGCCAGCGAACATGTTCTCCGAGATCAAGCTCTACAAGAGCCTCGAAGCACGCCTGGACGAAGGCGGCATCGGCGGCAACGTCGACCTGCACACGCGCCGTCCGCTGGAAATGAAGGCGAATGATGGTTTTGTGTCCATCAATGCCGCGGGCTCGGACAACAGCAGCAAGAAGACCCCGCAGACCTCGGCCCTGTGGTCGTGGAAGAACAAGGACGAGACGTTCGGCTTCCTCGTCGCGGGTTCGTACCAGAAGCGTCGCGATATCGATTACACGGCCAAGGCCGACAGCTGGCACTGGTGGAGCAACGACTGTACCAGCCAGGCTACGTGTACCGCGCCGCCGACGGACGTGCATGGCAAGCCATACGGTCCCGACGTGGCGCCCAATCTCGACCTGTGGTCCGGCGGCGGTGTCGTCGACCAGGGTGGCAAGGTCGATTCGGGCTACTGGATGCCGCAGCAGTTCTCCACGAGTCGTAACGAGCTGGACCTGAAGACCAAGGGCGCCCAGGCGACCATGCAATTCAAGCCCATCGACCATTTGCTGCTGACGGGTAACTACTTTCGCTTCGAGCGGCAGCAGACCCAGATCACCAACACGCTGGAAGTGCCCGAGTGGGGCCTGCCGAGCAACAGCAATTACGCGGACCAGCAGGGCAGGTTGCTCGCACCCAATGGCCTGACGTTCGATCCGTCGCACACCATCGTCACCGGCGCGAACTACGTCCTGCCGCCGAAGGGCGTGGGTTGTAATTCGCTGACCAACCCGTCTACCGGCGCAGCGCGTCAAGCCGTGGATACCTGCTCCACCGAGATTCCCTGGCTCAATGGCAGCTACAACGTCGAGAAGGCCACCTCTCAGACCCTCAACCTCGAAGGCGAGTGGGACAACGGCGGCAGCCTCAGCGGGTCGTTCAACTTTGGCCGTACCTGGGCCACGGGCGGTCCGTCGGTGCAGTTGAGCATGGCCGCGAAGCCGCGCAACTTCGTCAATGGACAGTGGGTGGACGGCAGCAACGGCGCGGCATGGACCCTCAATGGCAAGCCGACCCTCACCGCCTCGCCGGACGTGCTCCAGAACATGCTGGCCGGCGCGGGGCAGGTGGATCTGGGCTCGACCGGTTCCAACATGGTCAATACCAGCAACTCCCAGAACTTCGCCCAGGCCGATCTCACCTGGGCCTTCGATTCGACCTGGTTCCAGTCGCTGCAGTTCGGTTTCAAGTACCGCGACAACCACGCTGAGCAGACGAACAACGAGCAGCGCTGGTACTGCAAGGGCACGACGCTGCAGTTCCAGACCTGCGATCCCAACGCCGGCCAGTTGCCCGCGGGCTTCCTCCAGGCGAATTCGCTCGACGGGACCAACGAGGCCTATAGCGATAGCACTTTCCCGGCGATCAATTACCCGGCGTACTACAACTATCTCAACCAGACCTACGACCGGGTTCTCTACAACCATCCCGATGACAAGTCCTCGATCCAGGAGAAGATCGCTGCGGCCTATGTTCAGGCCAACTTCGACACCGGCACCGTCCGTGGCAACGTGGGTCTGCGCTTCGTCAGCACAGGACAGGACCTCACGGTCGCCGACGAAATCACTACCAACAACGCGGACTACTACCACGACGCGGGCGGCAACATCCTGATCTGCCCGACCACCGGCAAGAATATTGCCGGCGGCGCCTGCGCGCCGGGTGACTTCCAGTACCAGCCACGCGAGGTGGCGGTCGTGCAGACGTTCGACAACAGCACCACGCGCAAGCGCTACAACAAGGCATTGCCTAGCTTCAATATCGCGTGGAACGTCCTGGACGACGTCGTCGTTCGCGCGGCAGGTTCGCAGGCGCTCGCTCGTGCTAACTACACCGATCTTGCCCAGTTGGGCAGCCTGACCAACTACACCCAGGCGTACTACGACGATCGCAAGCAGTTCGGCTCACCCCTGCCGGGCTGGTACGGCAGCGGTGCCAATGCGGACCTGAAGCCGTTCACCGCGACCCAGTTCGATCTGGCGACGGAGTGGTACTACGCACCGCATTCGGTGGTGGGTATCGATCTGTTCCAGAAGAAGGTGAAGAACTTCGTCGTACCGGTCACCGTCAACAACATCAATGTGGACGTCAACGGCACGCCGACGAACTTCATGCAGTACAGCACCAATGCCAACGGCCGCTCGGGTACCTCGAAGGGCATCGAGTTCTACACCCAGCACACGTGGGATTCGGGTTTTGGCTACATCGCCAACTACACGCTCAACCACACCACGGAAACCCCGGTTTCCCTGGGCGACACGCAGGTCGGCAAATCCGAGCTGATCGGCAGCGCCAAGTACGCGGCCAACGTGTCGGTGTTTTACGAGAAGAACGGTCTGCTGCTTCGCGCCAGTGACAACTTCACCGGCCGGACCATGCAGGGTCTGACGGCGGGCCTGCCGATTTATTCGGCGCCGTATCACCAGATCGACCTGAACGGTGATTACGAGTTCAACAAGCACTTCGTCGTGACCGCGTCGGTGATCAACCTGTCGAAGTCGACGCCGCACGAGTACCTGGGCAACGATACGACGGCACGACTGGTCAGCCTCGAATACGCGGGACGCCAGTACTACGTCGGTATCACGTACAAGTTCGGTGATGGTGGTTAAAGAAGGCCCAGCGGGGTCAGGTGCATAGCCTGGCCCCGCTTTCGTTTCCGTCCCCAGGAAAACAGCATGAATCTCCCGCACCCACGTCTTCATAGTCGCCACGCTCTCGCGGTGGCACTTTCGGTCTTCGCGCTCGGAGCGATCAGCGCGGTCCACGCCGACAACGGCAAACACGCGGCTTCGGCCACCTCATCCGTCGACGAAGCCAATCCGCTGGTCGGCACCGCGCCACTGGATAAGAAGGAGTTCATCGGCAATGCGCCGCCCCCCGGTGAACCGCTGTATTCGGGCATGACCTCGCCCGGTGCGAGCTTGCCGCAAAGCTCGACCGACGCCGCACCCGTCAATATCAATGCGGACCTGAGCTTTGCCACGGGCGTTCCCGTGGCCTATGCCTATGGGCGCCCGGCCATGATCGGTTTCACCGGTGGTGGCTCGACGTACGGCGCGCGCGCCGCGCCGATGATCATGCCCGTGGTGGGCGACTGGACCGTGCCGCCGGACTACGCCGCGTCCTATTACGACAAGTCGACCGAGAAGGCCTCTCCGGGCTACTACGCCGTCGATCTCGCCACGTTCCACACCCGCGCCGAACTGACGGTGACGCAGTGGACCAGCCTGATGCGCTTCACCTTTCCGGCGAGCCATCGCTCGAACGTTGTGGTCAATCTTCGTCGCGCGGGCGGCGATGTGGAAGTCGTCGGTGACCGCACGATCCGCGGTGTCGATACCGGCAACCACGGAAACCACGATGCGGACGGTCCGTACTTCGTGGCGGAGTTCTCGCGTCCTTTCGCTGCGTTCGGCACGTTCCACGCCAACGTCAACGACAAGGGCGAGGGCCTCGGTCATGAAGACGTGCAGACGGGCCAGCGCAAGGTGACCGGCAACTATGCCGGCGCCTATGTCACCTTCGATACCAAGGACGGCGATAAGGTACTGGTGAGGATCGCCCACGGCCACAGTGCGGACGAAGCCGACCAGCGGCTGCATGCGGCGGAGGGAGATTTCGACAGCGTGCACGCCAAAGCGCGCGCGGCATGGGCTCAGCTGTTCGATCGTGTCGAAGTCACTGGCGGTACGCCGAAGCAGCGTGCGCTGTTCTATTCGACGCTGTATCACTCCTTTGCAAGTCCGCGCGTGGTTGCGCGCAAGGGCGAGCAGTACACCGACGCCAACGGCCAACTCAAGGTTGCCGCGTACGATCTCTACAGCCCTGTGCCGTACTGGGAMACCGGCCGCAACCAGATCGCGCTACTCATGCTGCTCCAGCCGAAGGTCGTGCAGGACATCATGCGCTCCGAGCTGGAGCGGGCGCGCGAACACGGTTACATGAACACCTCGTTCCACGGCGACCATGCCGTCTTCCTCTACGACGGTGCCATGCAGCGCGGTATTCCGTTCGACTATGCGGGCGCCTATGAAGTGCTGCGCAAGAACGCCACCGACCCGAAGGGCCCGCGCGGTTATCTTGCCGAATACGACAAGAATGGTTGGATCTCGGACATCGTTCCGCCGGGCAATCCCAGCCCGCCGTATGCCGGCGGCAAGGCCGGTGTCGCCACGACGCTCGAATACGCCTGGGACGATCATGCGCTCGCCGACCTCGCCAGGCGCGTCGGCAAGAAAGACGATGCCGAGATGTTCCAGCGCCGCGCGGCGAACTACCGCAACGTCTTCGATCCCTCGGTGGGCTTCTTCCGCGGCCGCACCGAAGACGGCAAGTGGATTTCGCCATTCGATCCGGCCGAGCCGTACTACAACTTCATGATGAAGGAAGGCTCGGGCTGGTCCACCCTGTGGCTCGTGCCGCACGACGTACAAGGCCTGATGAACCTGCTCGGCGGGCGCGATGCGTTCAATGCCAAGCTCGACACCTTCTTCAACACGCCCTACGCGCCCAAGGGCATCTGCCGCGATTGCACCGGGGTGATCGGCCAGTACGTGCAGGGCAACCAGCCCGACCAGCAGGCCGCGTATCTCTACGCATGGAGCGGGCAGCCCTGGAAGACGCAGGCGCTCACGCGCCGCATTCTCACCGACCTGTACGGCAGCGATGCCACCGGCTACGGCTATCCCGGCATGGACGACCAGGGCTCGACGTCGTCGTGGTACGTGCTCAGCGCCATGGGCTTCTACCCGGTCGACCCCTCCACGCCCGACTACATCATCGGCAGCCCTCTCTTCGACAGCGTCCGTCTGCACCTGGGTAACGGCAAGGTCTTCGAGATCGTCGCGCGCAACAACGCCGAGCGGAACATGTATATCCAGTCCGCTACGCTCAACGGTAAGCCGTGGACCAAGGCCTGGTTCAGCGATGCAGACATCGCGAACGGCGCGACGCTGGTACTCACGATGGGCCCCGAGCCAAGCAAGACCTGGGGCGCCGACCCGAAGGACGCACCGCCTTCCATGTCGGCCTCAGCCCCCGCCCCTTAAGGAACA
>NZ_JBFUJE010000227.1:0-6336 GCF_056401535.1 Luteibacter sp. P4_E6
GTGCGGGTCGGTGGCCACGAGAATCACTCGGAATCGGGTGCGGGCGACGCCGAGGGTTGAGGGGCCCAGGCGACAACCCATATGTAAAGGGACGGGTGCGCGTATGCTTTGGCAGCGCGCACCCCTTCTTCTGCATGAGGTCATCCCCCTAAGTGTTCGATAGGCAAAAGAAAGGCGAGCGGGCCGTGCTGGTCCTGCCGCATTCGCGTAGCGAAGGCGACGCGATTCGTCGTGGCGAAGAATTCGCCGAACTGGTCGCTTCGGCCGGCGCCGAGGTCCTGGCCAGCATCCCGGCCCGGGTGGCGTCCCCCAACCCCCGTTTCTACATAGGTAGCGGCAAGGCCGACGAGGTCGCCGAAGCCGTGCGCGCGCTCGAGGCCGATCTGGTCCTCGTCGATCACGAGCTCACGCCCGTGCAGGAGCGAAATCTCGAAAAGCACCTGGGGACGCGGGTCGTCGATCGCGCCGGGCTGATTCTCGACATCTTCGCCCAGCGCGCCCGCTCCCATGAAGGCAAGCTCGAAGTCGAGCTGGCCCAGCTCAAGCACATCGCGACTCGCCTGGTCCGCGGCTGGACCCATCTGGACGCCCAGCGCGGCGGTGCCATCGGCAACCGCGGCCCGGGCGAAACCCAGCTGGAAACCGACCGCCGCTTGCTTGCCGAGCGGGTGAAGATGCTGAGCAAGCGTCTGGAGAAAGTGCAGACACAGCGCGACCAGCAGCGTCGCTCGCGCCTGCGCAACACGGTGCCGCGCGTGGCCCTGGTCGGCTACACCAATGCCGGCAAGTCCACGTTATTCAATACGCTGACCACCGGCGGCGTTTACGTCGCCGACCAGCTGTTCGCCACCCTGGACCCCACGGTTCGCAAGATCGACGGCCTGTCCTGCGGCCCCGCGGTGATCGCCGACACGGTCGGTTTCATTCGGGAACTGCCGCATGACCTCGTCGCCGCTTTCCGCGCCACGCTGGCCGAGGCCCGCGACGCCGACCTGCTCATCCACGTCAGTGATGCCGCCGACGAGGAGCGCGACATGCTTCGCCGGGTGGTCAACGACGTGCTCGAGGAGATCGGTGCCGGCGACGTGCCCCAGCTGTCGGTGATGAACAAGGTCGATCTGATCGACGCCGAACCGCGCGTCGATCGCGGCGAAGACGGCAAGCCACGCCAGGTCTGGCTCTCGGCGGCGAGTGGCGCCGGGCTTGAAGGGCTGCGTGAGGCGCTGGGCGAGTTGCTTGGTGGCGACCGGATTCGTGCGGGTCTTGAGCTTCCTCTCAGTGCCGGGCGCCTTCATGCCCGTTTGAAAGCGGCTGGCGCGATCGCCGGGGAGGCCATCGACGAGCACGGCTGGCACCTGGATATCGACGCGCCGCGCTCAGTGCTGGCGCCGTTGATCGGCGACGATGCCAACGCCAGATCGCTCCGTGACCTGATCGACCCACCCCACGCGGAGTTCTGATCGGTCGCCATCGAGCACCGATCCGCCTCCGTCTGCTAGAATTCACAACGTTTGCGTGCCCATTCGGCGCGGCGGCGGGCGCCACCACGCCCACCGCCCATCCCCGCTGTTCGGGTTCACCTGAAGGCTTGCCAGCCGCCCACCCTCCGGTCCCCCAAGGAGACTGTCGCCCATGGCTTGGAACGAACCCGGTAACGGCCAGAAGGATCCCTGGAACCGCAACCGGTCGAGCGGGCGCAAGCCCGATCTCGACGGCATGCTCAAAAGCCTCAAGGCTCGCTTTGGCAAGTTCGGCGCGGGGAGCGGCGGCGTACTCGCTGTCGTCCTCGTCTTCGTCGTGGCCTGGCTGCTGGTCAGCAGCTACACGGTGATCGACGCCCGGCAGGTGGGTGTGGTGCTGCGCTTCGGCCAGTTCTCTCGCGTACTTCCGCCCGGTTTCCACCTGAAGGCACCCAGCCCGATCGAAACGGTCACCAAGGTCGAGATGACCCAGGTCCGTTCGATCTCGGACAACGTGTCGATGCTCACCCGCGACGAGAACATCATCGCGATCGACTTCAACGTGCAGTACCAGGTTTCCGATGCGCGCAAGTTCCTGTATTCGAACAACGACATCGAAAACGGCACGATGAAGAATGCGTCGGAAGCGGCTGTCCGCTCCGTCGTCGGTGCCAACATCATGGACAACATCCTGACCACGCCGGGCGTCGATACGCCTACGCCGGCGCAGGCTCCCGTGGCAGGCGTCGCTCCGGCGGCGAAGGAAACCCTGCAGCAGCAGACGCGCGACATCCTTCAGGCCACGCTCGACAAGTACGACGCCGGCATCCTGGTCACGGGTGTGAGCTTCCAGAACGTGTCGCCGCCGAAGGAAGTGAAGGACGCTTTCGACGACGTCAACGCCGCCCGCGAAGACAAGCAAAGCGAAGAGAACAAGGCTCGCGCCTACGAGAGCCAGGTCGTGCCGGTTGCCCGTGGCGATGCCGCGCGTGCTGCCGCCGAAGCGCAGGGCGAGCGCGTGGAGCGCATCGCACGCGCCAACGGTGACGTCGACCGCTTCAATGCGCTGCTGAAGGAATACCGCGCCGCGCCGGAAGTCACGCGTCGTCGCCTCTGGCTCGAGACCGTCGAGGAAGTCATGGCCGGCAATCCGAAGGTCGTCGACGGCACCAACGGCAAGAACATCATTCAGCTTCCGGTCGAGTCGAACGGCGGCACGGTTCGCAACGTGCCTGGCGTGGGTCCGGTCATCCAGTCGGCCACCACCGACGCGAACCCGAATCCGCAGGGGAATGCGCAGTGAAATACATTTCCGGCCTCATCGTCCTCGTCGTCGTCCTGCTGGGCTTCAACAGTGCCTTTGTCGTCAAGGAAGGCGAGAATGCCCTCCTGCTGCAGTTCGGCCGCATCGTGCGAGCCGACTACCAGCCCGGCCTGCACTTCAAGATTCCCGTCGTGCAGCAGGTGATGCGCTTCGATAACCGTATCCTCGGACTGGATGCGCAACCCGAGCGCTATTTCACACTCGAGAAGAAGAGCGTCAACGTCGACTTCTACGTGAAGTGGCGCATCGCCGATAACGCGGCGTATTACCGCGCCACGTCGGGCGAGCAAACGCAGGCTATTCAGCGCCTGACGCCGATCGTGAAAGACGCCCTGCGCCACGAGTTCAACTCGCGCAACCTCGAAGACCTGATCGCCGGTGGCCGCGAGGACATCACCGGGCAGGTGCGCAAGGACACCGATGTGGCGGCGCGGAAGAACCTCGGCATCGCCATCGTCGACGTTCGCATCAAGCGCATCGACCTGCCCGACGAAGTCAGTGGCTCGGTCTACAAGCGCATGCGTAACGAGCGCCTCCAGCTCGCCAACGAACTGCGTTACACGGGCCAGGAAAGCGCCGAGAAGATTCGTGCCGATGCCGATCGCCAGAAGGTGGTCCTGCTCGCCGACGCCAATCGCGACGCGACCAAGGTCAAGGGCGACGGCGACGCGCAGGCGGCCGCCATCTACGCCCAGGCCTACAGCCAGGATCCCGAGTTCTTCTCGTTCTACCGAAGCCTCGCGGCTTACCGTAAATCCTTCGCCGACGGCAAGGGCGTGCTGGTGCTCAAGCCCGATTCCGAATTCCTGCGCTATCTCAATGACGGCCCCGGCCGCGCGCGCTAATCAAGATCCACATCGCCCTGCTGGGCAACGCAACTAAAGAGAACCGTCAAAATGGGTAAGTCAGTCGTTATTCTGGGCGCGCAATGGGGCGACGARGGCAAGGGCAAGATCGTCGATCTTCTCACTGAGCGCGTCGGTGCCGTCGCGCGTTTCCAGGGTGGCCATAACGCCGGTCATACGCTGGTGATCAAGGGCAAGAAGACCGTCCTGCACCTGATTCCCTCAGGCATCCTGCGCGACGACGCGCTCTGCCTGATCGGTAACGGCGTGGTCCTGTCGCCGGCCGCCCTGATGAGCGAAATCGCCGAGCTCGAGGCTCAGGGCGTGGACGTCCGTCCGCGTCTGAAGATCTCGCCGGCCACCCCGCTGATCATGCCGTACCACATTGCTGTCGATAAGGCGCGCGAAGTCGCCTCCGGCGCCAAGGCGATCGGTACCACCGGGCGCGGTATCGGCCCGGCGTACGAAGACAAGGTCGCCCGCCGCTCCATCCGCGTGGCCGACCTCATGTACCCGCATGAGCTGCCCGAGAAAGTGCAGGCCGCCGTCGAGTACCACAACTTCGTGCTCACCCAGTGGCTGAAGGCCGAGCCGGTCGATTACCAGACCGTGCTCGACGAAGCCCTGACCTGGGGCGAGTACCTGCGTCCGATGGTCGACGACGTCGCTACCATCCTGCACGACGTGCGCAAGGAAGGCGGCAATATCCTGTTCGAGGGTGCGCAGGGCGCGCTGCTCGACATCGACCACGGCACGTATCCGTACGTCACCTCGTCGAACACGACGGTGGGCGGTGCGCTGGCCGGTACCGGCGTCGGCGCGCGCGACATCGACTACGTGCTCGGCATCTGCAAGGCCTACGCCACGCGCGTCGGTGGCGGTCCATTCCCGACCGAACTCAACGATGAGATGGGCGAACTGCTGCGCAAAAAGGGCAACGAGTTCGGCGCCAGCACGGGCCGTCCGCGTCGCTGTGGCTGGATCGACCTTGTCGCGCTGAAGCGTGCCGTGCAGATCAACGGCATCGATGGCCTGGCCATCACCAAGCTCGACGTGCTCGACGGCCTGGAAAGCATCAAGGTCTGCATCGCGTACGAATACCGCGGTAAGCGTCGTGAGCTGGCGCCGCTGGACGCCGATGGCTGGGCCGAGTGCAAGCCGGTCTACCTCGAGTTCCCGGGTTGGGAAGAGTCCACCGCAGGCATCCGCGACTGGAACAAGCTGCCGCCGGCCGCTCGTGCCTATCTGCGTGCCGTCGAGGAACTCTCGGGCTGCAAGCTGGCACTGGTTGCGACGGGTGCCGACCGCGATGACACGATCATCCTCGACGACCCGTTCGGCGCCGACGACAACTGCTGATCTGTAGCGATCGGTCGGGTTGATTCGTTGTTGTGAAAACGCCAGCCTTCGGGCTGGCGTTTTTGTGTGGGAGCCGATTCATCGGCGAACGGGTGCTCGCGGCAGGCTGGCCCGCTGCCGCGGGATCGCCGATGAATCGGCTCCTACATTGTCTTGCGCAGGACTAAGCTTTATCGCTCTTCCACAAGGTACCGACTTCATGCGCACGCTCGCCGAATGGCTTTCGTATCAGGAACGCACGCATCCGCGCGAGATCGAGCTCGGCCTCGATCGCATTCGCGCCGTGTGGGAAGCCATGGGTGCGCCGCGCCCCGCGCCGATCGTCATCACCGTCGGTGGGACCAACGGGAAAGGCTCCACGGYCGCCTTCATCGAGGGCATGCTGCGTGCCGCCGGCTATCGCGTGGGCTGCTATACCTCGCCCCACCTGCTTCGTTACAACGAGCGGGTGCGCATCGAAGGTGAGGACGCGTCCGACGAAGCGCTGGTGGCCTCTTTCGAGCGTATCGAGACCGCACGTGGTGCCATCCCCCAGACCTATTTCGAGTTCGGCACCTTGGCGGCGATCGATCTGATGTCCCGCGCCGGGCTCGATGTCGCCGTGATCGAAGTCGGCCTTGGCGGTCGTCTCGACGCCGTGAATATCATCGATGCCGATGTTGCCGTTATCACCACTATCGATCTCGATCACCAGGATTGGCTCGGCGGCGATCGGGACAGCATCGGCCGCGAGAAGGCCGGCATCGCCCGGGCAGGGCGGCCCGCGATCGTCGGCGAGCATCGACCGCCCGCTGGCTTGATGGATGCCTTGGGCGGCATCGGCGCCGACGTCGTGGCAAGCGGCAGTGCTTTCTGGGCCACCGACGTGCCCGGAGAGGGCGATTGGCGCTGGTCGCATAGCGATGGCACGGTGTTCGACCTGCCGCGGCCGCGGCTCGACGCGCCCGTGCAGATCGACAACGCCGCCTCGGCGATCGCCGCCCTTCATGCCCTCGGACCGCGTGTCGATGTCTCTGCCGATGCGATCCGGCGAGCGCTGGCCGGCGTCCGTGTCCCCGGCCGCCTGCAGCGGATCGCGGAACATCCCCTGACGCTGGTGGACGTCGGCCACAACCCGCAGGCTGCGCGGGCGCTGGCCGCGTGGCTCGACGGCACGCCGCGCCGCGGGAAGCTGCGCGCCGTCTACGGCGCATTGGCCGACAAGGACGTCGGCGGGGTCATCGAGGCGCTCGTCGACCGGGTAGACCACTGGTACCTCGCCGGCCTGGAGCGGGATACCCCACGAGGCCTGCCCTCAGCGGCCCTGGCGGCCACGTTGGCGGCGGTACGGCCGACCGCCGACGGACAG
>NZ_JBFUJE010000228.1:0-6329 GCF_056401535.1 Luteibacter sp. P4_E6
CAGGAAGACGTGACGCTGCCGACGATCCGCGCGATCGCCAGCGTGCTCAACGCGTGGCTGCACGACGGACGGCGCCTGGCGATCCGCGCGGTGCTGCGCGAACTCTGCGATGACGAGCTCAGGGAGCTCGTCGCACTACCCGAACTCAATGACGAAGTGGCAACGATGTCCGGTGATTTCGCGGGCGGGAACGCGCCGTGATCGCTGCCCATAACAAGGTATTCCGAGGTCTGTCATGATCGTACGCACCCGCACCGAAGCCGATTCCCGCCGCCCGGCGCCGCCCAAGCCGCGGCCGACCTTCCGCCGCAAGGCCATGTGCCAGTTCATCGCCATGGCGTTGTTCGGCGGTGGTGTCGCTCATGCGGCAACCACGCCCCCGGCCTTCAGCCCGGCCTGGTTCGCGACGAAGCAGCCGGGCGCCACGCCGCCATCGGCACCGTCCGCCGGTGCAAACAACGGCAACAACGTCAGCTTCTCGCCGGGTAGTGYCCTGCTGCAGCAGCGGGTACAACAGTCGATCCAGAACCTCAATACGGCAGCCTCGGCGCTCGCCGCGCAGATGCAGGCGCAGAAGGACGCACAGAGCGCCGCGGCGCAGCTGGCCTCCAACGTGCCTAATGGCATGGCGGCGGGCGGCCTGAACCCCGCAGCGGGCATCGCCACCGATCCTACGCTGTGGCAGAACGCTCTCAAGCCGACGGATACCGTGGCCGCGGGCAAGCACACGGTGGAAGTAAAACAGACGGCGAAGAAGGCGATCCTGACCTGGGACAGCTTTAACGTAGGTCGGGATACCACACTCTATTTCAACCAGAGCGCTGGCAACCTGAGCGGGGGCGGTAACGACTGGATCGCGCTGAACCGCGTTAACGATCCCTCCGCCAATCCGAGCCAGATCCTCGGCAGCATGAAGGCGGAAGGCACGGTTTACCTGCTCAACCGCAATGGTGTGATCTTCGGGCAGGGCGCGCAGGTAAATACGCACTCGCTCGTGGCGAGTTCGATGTATCTGTTCTCGAAGGATACGAAGACCAGTAACGATACCTTCCTCACTTCGGGTCTTGTTGACCCGTTGCGCAGCAACCTGCCGACGTTTTTGACGGATGCGACGGCGCCAGGTGGCGCTAGCGTGGTCGTGGAGAAGGGTGCGTCCATCAATGCAGGCGCGGACGGGTTCGTCCTGGTTGCTGCACCAAAGATCGTCAATCGCGGCGCTATCGTAGCGGACGATGGTCAGATCCTCCTGCAATCGGCGACGGAGCTGGATAACGTCGGTGCAAACGGTGACTTGAAATTTGTCAATAACACCCTCATTCCGAGCGGTCCTGACGATGGCATCGAGAATAGCGGCTTGATTCAGGCCCGTCGTGGCTCGATCAACCTGGCGGGCCCGCGCGTAGACCAGAACGGAGTCGTCGTAACCTCGACGAGCATCTCGCGTCCCGGCAGTATCAGCATCGCGGGCGGGACACGTTTTGTTAATGGCCCGGTAGAGTTTGGAGCAGGTTCGGTCACGGCAGTTCTGCCCGAAGAGGACGGTGCCACCACCACCTCAACCGCCGACGCCGATAAAGTCTTTGTACCTGGGAGCATTAATGTTTCCGGGTCGCGCGTCACGCTCGACAGTGGGTCGTTGATCGAGGCACCCGGCGGAAACGTGTCGCTGCAGGCCTTGGGCAATACGGGTGCGTCAGAGGTCGCTGGTGACGGTCGCGTCTACATCGATAGTGGTGCAACGGTTGACGTCTCGGGCCTTGCCGACGTTGAGCTACCGATGTCGGCGCTGCTGGTCACGATTCCGCGCATCGGACAGAACGAGTTGGCCGACTCGCCACTTCTGCGCAACAGCTTTCTTTATACGCAGAAGAACGTCGTGCTTGATAGCACGGCGTCGGGCACGCGTGCCGATGGTCTGGACTGGATCGGCAGTCCTATCCTCAACGCGGCAGGCTATGTACAGAACATGCCGCGCGACATCGACCAGATGCTGACGCGCGGCGGCCATATCACGCTGGACGGCCTCGAGGTAGTCGCGCGTACGGGTTCTCGTCTGGCGCTGGACGGTGGCTATCTCGCCTACCAGTCTGGCTGGATTACCACGCCGAATCTTCTTGGTTCGGACGGGCGGATTTATAACATCGCGTCCGCTGATCCGAACGTCGACTATGTCGGCTTCGCTGGGCAGTACACGAGCACCCACGCGCGCTGGGGCATCAGCGAAACTTACAACTCGCCCATCATGGGTGGCTCGAGGCGCTACCAAGAAGGCTTCGTCAAGGGTGCTGACGCCGGAACGCTCACGGTGCACGCGACGACGGGCCTCGCGCTTGACGGTGACATCTCCGCCCAGGCTACGCCTGGAACGCAGCAGACCAGCGATGGCACCCAGCCGGATGGAGGTACCTTTGCGTTCGACATGACAACGGCAGCTGCCGGTGGTACCAGCAGAAGCCTTGGTGTTCGCCTGCAGCAGATGTCGCGCACGCTCGAATCACTCTTGCCGGGTTTCGATCGCGATACGGATTGGAGCGACCTGGATGTTGCGAAGGGTCTCGATGCACCCTGGATGGTCATAAGCGCTGACACGTTGGGCAAGGCGGGCTTCAACACGGTCAATCTGGCAACCACCACGGCGCCAGTCGAGGAGGCCGCGGGCACGCATCTCGTGCTCCAGCCGGGCGGTAGCGTGTCGATCACTGCACCTCGTGTAGACATCTACGGCAGCATCGAAGCTCCAGCGGGAAACATCTCGATCGCTACGACGGGGCTCGCGGTATCGCCGGGCCAGCCCTACAACGCCTTTCAGTACCCGTACGCAGACATTACACTTCACGATGGCTCTCTGCTCAGCGCTCGGGGTCAGTGGGTCAACGACACTGGGCTGGACGCCGGACATATCCAGGGGGATCGCTGGACCGAAGGTGGAACCGTCATGCTTTCCACCTACGCTCAGCTTGGGCCCGGCAAAAATGGCGTCAGCGACGATGGCACCGGTTCGATCATTCTGTCCAGTGGCAGTACGATCGATGTTAGCGGTGGCGGCTACGTCGATACGCACGGTAACGTGAGCCTCGATCATGGCATTCCGGCGGGGCGCGGCGGCAATATTGCACTGCAGACCTATTATGTGCCGGCCACCGGAAGCGTGTGGGACGGTAAAACGCCACCCATATCGTTCGACCAAGGTCGCGTGGAGCTGGACGGCACGCTCCGCAGTTGGGGTTTCGCAGGCGGCGGTGCTTTAACGTTGCGAGCCGCACAGGTTCAGATCGGTGGCGACCCTTCGGATATGGCGCTCTCCAACGGCCTATGGCTGTCTCCTGCGTTTTTTTCCGGCCAGGGTTTCAGCCGGTACAATGTGTATTCGGTCACTGACGCCACCATCGCGGATGGCACGAACGTCGTGGTACGGCCGGCGAACCTGCTAGGCGACATCGATGGCTTGCGCGGATTACCCACCGGGTCCGACCTGTTCGCGACGACCGCCGTTACCGGTGTTGGCTTCCTTGATGACTGGCAGCGTTGGGCGACGCGAGGCACTTCGGTAGATCAGACGCCTGGCCTCACGTTAACCGCGGGCGACTACCTGAATTGGCCTCTGGATCTCACGCGTCCATTGAGTGGCCCACGTCTGGTGCCTGGCGTATCGGGAACGGCTACTGTCGGTATAGGTGCCGCAGTTACTGTCGATGCCGGCGGCGTCATCGATATTTCGGCGTTGCACAATGTCGAGGTCGACGGTAGTTTGACGGCGCACGGTGGTGCCATCAATCTCGCTGCCACTGGTTTTTCCCCGGGTGACTTTCCAAGTGCCGATACCGGATTGACATCGCGTGTGCGCGTCAGCGGCGAATCGACGATCGACGCAAGTGGTGTTTCGCTGGTGAACAGTCATGTCGCGCCCGCGAACGGGCAGGCGGGACGTGTTGTACCGAGGGTGGGTGACGTCCTTTCGGGTGGCTCGGTTACCTTGACTGGCGGCGACGAAACGTTTGTCGTCGCCGATGATGGCGCCCGCATTGACGTCTCCGGTGCAGCGGATACGTTTGATTTGCCTACCGCGTCGCGGCGTCTGAACGGTGCGACAAGTGCTGTGGAACCCACTGCGGTGTGGAGCGACGCCGGAAGCATCGTGTTCGGTGCTTCTGCAGGTCTCTATATCGGCGCGACACTCGACGGCCATGGCGGCGGACCCTCGGCAGAGGGCGGCTCGCTGCAGATCGTCGCGATGGACGAGAACGACCCCAACGCTCTGGTCACAGCCAAGGGCATCCTCGTGCGCCAGTCGTACGACCGCAAACCGGCTTTTGCCCAGGGTGACGTGTTCGATGGCGGTGTTGCCGGCGCGGACGGCACGCTCGAGTTCGCCGCCGACGTTTTCAACGGCTCAGGCATCAGCAGCCTGCAGTTCGGTCCGGGGGCCGGCGAGCCATTCAGCAACAAGGTAGTTCTTCCGCTCGGCTTTGCTGGTGACGTTAACCTCAATCTCGGGCGGCAGATCGCTATCAATTCATTCGGCATCGAGGCATTGCCGGCGACTGCGACGCAGGTGGATCTTCCTGGCGGCTTCATACAAGGTGCGGGCAAGGTCACCCTCAGCGCACCCTATGTGCATATCACTGGCAAGCCCGGTGCCTACAGCACTAACGCGGCACCGGTGGCTGCGGCGGGCGACGGCATCCTCGATGTCAATGCGGCCACCATCGACATGGGCGGCATGGTGAACCTGCAAGGCTGGCGGCAGGCCAGCTTCAATGCCAAAGACGACCTTCGCTTCACGCTGCCGGCGTTTTACGCGTCGACTGATGGCTTGACGGTCTCGCCCGGGATGCTTTTCAGTACGGGCGACCTCGTTTTCTCGGCGGGGCAGGTGTATCCGACCAGCGGGTATCGCTTCGCGATTAATGCGAATGCATCAGGTCTACCCGATGCGGACGGCAATGCACGGGAAACGAGCATCACTTTCCTTCCTTCGGGCAATGCATCGACCACGCCGCTGTCTGCGGGTGGCGCGCTTCTCGTCAGCGCTGACCACATCGAACAGCAAGGCACCATCCGCGTCCCCTCGGGAAGCATCGTCCTGGGAACGACGGATCCGCTGGCGGATGCAAGCGACTTTGGACTCGCGTCCGGGCTCCCGGCACTGGCAAGCACCAAGAGTGTGCATCTGGCGCCGGGCAGCATCACGTCCGTATCGCTCGACGGGCTTACGGTGCCTTACGGCAACACGATCGATGGCGTCGACTGGCGTTACACCCTGCATCCCGGTAACCCAGCAACGACTGTCACCGCTCCGCCAGCGAAGCAGATTGAAGTGGCCGGCGATTCGGTGGCACTCGACGCGGGTGCAACGATCGATCTCGACGGCGGCGGTCATCTCCAGGCTTCGGAGTTTGTGCCCGGTACCGGTGGTACCCGTGACCTGCTCACGACGGCACCGAACGGAGCCACCGTTTACGCCATCCTGCCGGGGTACCATGGCGCGGTGGCGGCGACGGATCTGTCCATGGACGCCAGCGGCGTCGCCCAGCCTGGCGTAGGCCGCCAGGTGTACCTGTCCGGCGTCCCAGGCCTGGCGGCAGGCTACTACACGCTGTTGCCGGCGCAGTACGCGACCTTGCCGGGTGCGATGCGCATCTACCAGGACACGACCTCGCGTGATGCTGTCGTTGGTCGTGCCGCGGCGTTCACCGACGGTGGTTACTCCGTGGGTGGTTACTACGGCGATGCACTGACGGGCGCTCACGATGCGCGTACCACCACCTTCGTGGTGCAGTCGGCCGCGACCTGGCAGCAGTACTCACAATATCGCCTCACCGATGCCGACACCTTCTTCAACGCTGCGGCGACGAAGAAAGGGCAGGTGGCGCCGCCGCTGGCTGCCGATGCAGGGCGACTGCAGATCGGTGCCGGGCACCAGCTCGACCTCGGTGCGACGCTCGACGCGACGCCGGGCGCGGGTGGTCGAACGTCGCAGGTCGACATTGCAGGCCAGGCCATTCAGGTGCTTGGCGCGGGTGAAACGGCGCGCGATGGCTATCTGGGTGTTGCCGCGGACGGGCTCACCACGCTTGGCGCCGGTAGCCTGTTGCTCGGTGGCACACGCAGCAGCGGTACCGACGGCGATCACGTCGATGTAACGGCCGATTCCATCTTGCTGTCGAACGATGCAGCCCACCCGCTCGCCGGTCAGGAGATCGTGCTGGTTGCCGGCGCGGGTGGCGATGGCATCACGCTCGAGGACGGCAGCGTTCTCACTGCACGTGGCGCGGGCAATCCGGTGGCCAGCCAGCCACTGGTGTTTGGTCAGGACGCTGGTACGGATG
>NZ_JBFUJE010000229.1:0-6319 GCF_056401535.1 Luteibacter sp. P4_E6
AGCCAACAAAGCGAGGGCGAACATGTTCAAGCACATCCTTATTGCGACAGACGGATCGGACGCGGCGGGGCGCGCAGCGGATCAGGCGATCGGCTTGGCATCGCGAATCGGCGCAAAGGTCTTCGTGCTGTGCGTCGAGCCGCCCTCGCCAGCCTTTGCCGTCATTGCTGAGGCAATCCAGGGAGCGGAGGCGTTGCTGGAAGCCGTGGCGAGACGTTCACACGATTATCTGAGTGACGTGTGCGCCAGGGCGCAGGCGGCCAGCGTTCCTTTCACCAGCCGAACCGTGGTCGACAGTCGGCCCTACTGCGAGATCGTGAGTATCGCGGCGCGCGAGGGTTGCGACCTCATCGTCATGGGCTCGCACGGTACCCGCGGGCTGGACAGGCTGCTGCTCGGCAGCGAGACGCATAAGGTGCTCTTGAGCACGGATATCCCRGTGCTCGTTTGCCACTAGCTCCTGAGACGAATGACTTCCCGGGCGCGAATGACGCGCCGGCCAGCCGGCGTAATCTTCCAGTACTCGTCAACTTCCTTCAGGACAAGCCCGAGTCTGGCCAGGCGGCCGCACACCTCACAGTCGAGGCGACCGATGGCCAGAAAGCTCGTGTCATCGAGCTGACGCAGCGTGGCCAGGTCCAGTTCGTCGAGATGGATGGCCGCGACCTTGGCTCCGGCCGCGTGCCGTGATCGATGCTGTGCTGGCATGTGTTCTCCCTGTCCCAAGGCCATCATGACGTTGGCGGGAGCGGCAGTCACCGGACTTGCCGGGAACCTGCCGATTTTGCACGTGGATCGACCGCGCGGTTCAGGACGGCGAGGTCAGGACGCCGAGGTATCCAACACGCGAGCCCCGGTAATGATCATGCGCAGCATCTGCGAGATCTGTTCGATCAGCTCGGGGTCGCGCTCGGGCGGCTGGTCCATCGCCACAGCACCCATGGCGAACACGAGGCGGGTAATCGCCTTGGACACCAGTGCGGGCTCATGCAGCCTGGCGCGCTCGGCGGCCGCCAGCCGGATCAGGTCGACCCGCAGCTCGTCCTCGAAGTAGCTCAATTCGCGTTCGACCGCCTGTTTGAAGGCATCGGAGCCGACCGCGCCTTCGCGCAGGAGCACATGCAGCAGCTTGTCGTCCGCGCGCAGCTGTTCCATGAACGTCTCGACAGACACACGGATCACGCTGCGGTCGGTGGACGTGGCGCGCTCGCGCGCCTGGCCGATGATGGTGCGCAGCGAGCGGCCGGCCAGGTCGATCAGGGCGATGGCCAGTTCGTCCATGTCGCGGAACTGGCGATAGAAGCTGTTCGGCGAGATGCCGGCTTCACGCGTTACCTCGCGCAGGCTCACCGTCGA
This sequence comes from Luteibacter sp. P4_E6, assembly GCF_056401535.1. Taxonomy (NCBI): domain Bacteria; kingdom Pseudomonadati; phylum Pseudomonadota; class Gammaproteobacteria; order Lysobacterales; family Rhodanobacteraceae; genus Luteibacter; species Luteibacter sp. P4_E6. Next base: position 1,357 of record NZ_JBFUJE010000229.1, read on the forward strand.
CAGGCTGCGGTGCGGCCCGATCAGCTTGAGGGCGGCCACGATCAGGTCCTCACGCGCAATCGCAGGCTTCCGCGGCAGCGGAAGGACGGATGACGGGGTCAGGATGATCGAGGTCATGGGGCGGCGATGAAGGAAGCAGGGTCAATCATAACCCGTCGACACCAATGCACAACTGTATACACAGGTGTATGAGCATGCGTATAGTGACCCCCATGAACGCGATTCTCGCCCCCCGGCCCCTGTGGCCCGTCCGCCTGGCCCGGCGCGTGGTCTCGCCGGCCCTGTTCGACTTCTGGTCCACGCGGATCAACCCGCTGTGGACCCTGGAGCAGCCGCTGGCAAGGCTCGTGTCCCGCTCCCAGGCCAGCCGCGATGCGGTCACGCTCGTTCTCCGGCCCAATCGCCATTGGCGGGGATTGCTCCCCGGCCAGCACGTCAACGTGCATGTCGAGATCGAAGGGCGACGTTTGCAACGCAGCTATAGCCCCACCGTCCTGGACGACGGGAACCTTGCGATCACGGTCAAGGCGATCACCGGCGGCCGGGTCAGCGGCCATCTGGCTCGCGACGCGCGGATCGGTGAGGTGGTGGCGCTGGGAGCGGCCTTCGGCGACATGGCGCTGCCGAACGGGAAGGACGACCTCCTGCTCCTGGCCGCCGGTAGCGGCATCACGCCGATGCGTGCGCTGCTTCGCTCGCTGGCGGCCCGCGGCATGCCGGTCAACGTGGATCTGATGTACTGGGCACGCCGCCGCGACGAGCTGTGCTTCGTCGACGAGCTGGACGCCCTGGCGGCCGCCCATCCTCGCCTGCGTGTGCGTTATTTGCTCACCCGCGAGGACGCCTCGCCGGATCCGCGCATCGACACCGTGTCGCTGGATGCGATCGCCGCRCTCGCCGGGCGTCGCGTTCTTGCGTGCGGCCCGGGTGGCTTCGTGCAGGCCGCTCGCAGCCGCCTGGACGGCAAGGTCGCCCACTTCGACGCTGAAGCTTTCAGCGTTCCTGTACGCGTCGACGGTGACGAAGGCGTCGTGGAGGTGCATCTCGCGCGCAGCGGTCGCACGCTGCAACTGCCTCGCGGGAAGTCGCTGCTGGAAGGCCTCGAAGCGCAGGGCATTCGTCCGCGCCACGGCTGCCGCATGGGCATCTGCAACACCTGTGCCTGTGGGCGCCAGTCGGGCACCACGCGCCAACTCCTTACCGGTGATCTCAGCAGCGAACCTTCTTCGCAAGTGCGCCTGTGCATCAGCGCGCCGAGCACCGACCTGATTCTGGACCTCTGAGTACCCTTATGAGCCGTGTCCGCAACCGCACTCTCTCGCCCGCCGACCTGCAGGCCTTCGGTGATGAACTCGACGCCATCCGCGCCCGGGTCACCGCCGATATCGGCCAGCGTGACGCGAAGTACATCCGGAAGATCGTGGCCTCCGTGCGCTGGTGCGGCGTTGCCGGCCGCGCACTCCTGTTCCTCGGCGCCTTCGTCCACAGCGTGCTGATTCCCGCGTGGATCGCCGGCGTCGTGTTGCTCGCCCTGTCGAAGATCCTCGAGAACATGGAGCTGGGCCACAACGTCATGCACGGCCAGTACGACTGGATGAACGATCCCAAGCTCAACGGCCATACCTATGAGTGGGACATCGTCGCGACCGGYGACAACTGGCGCAAGACGCACAACTTCCAGCACCACACCTATACGAACGTCCGCGGCATGGACGACGACATCGGCTATGGCTTGCTGCGTATTTTCCCTGAGCAGCGCTGGCGCCCGTTCTACCTGATGCAGCCGGTCATCGCCATGGTGTTCATGGTGCTGTTCCAGTGGGGCGTGGCCATCCAGGAGCTTCGTGTGGGCCGCTGGTTCGCCGGAAAGAAATCCACCGCGCAGATGCGCGACGATTTCCGCCCGGTACGCCGCAAGATGGGTCGTCAGCTGCTCAAGGATTACGTAGTGTTCCCGCTGCTGGCCGGTCCGTTCTTCCTGCCGGTGCTGCTGGGCAACATGCTTGCCAACACGCTGCGCAGCATCTGGACCTTCGTCATCATTTTCTGCGGCCACTTCACCGCTGACGCCGAAGTGTTTCCGAAGGAGTCGATCCGCAATGAATCGCGTGGTCACTGGTACCTGCGCCAGCTTCGCGGCTCGTCCAACATCTCGGGCGGCAAGCTGCTGAACGTGCTGTCGGGCAACCTCAGCCACCAGATCGAACATCACTTCTACCCCGACCTGCCGGCCAATCGCTACGCCACGATCGCCGTTGAAGTGAAAGAGATCTGCGCACGCTACGGCCAGCACTACAACACCGGCTCCCTGCCCCGTCAGTTCGGCCAGGTCATCTGGCGTATCTGGCGGCACGCGCTGCCCAGCCGCCCCGGCAGGAAATTGCGAGCGGCCGAACCGGCACTGCAAGGCGGCTGATCCGCACTTTCACCCCTGGGACGTGAGCACGCGGAGCGCGGGGGGCCTGTTGTCCAGCCGCCAGCGGCTTGGCGTCTCGCCGGTCATGCGCCGGAACACATTGGAGAAATGCGGCTGATCGGTCGAGAGCATCAATCGCGTCGCGCCTGCAGTTCGCTAAGCCGGGGTTCCGGCCTGACATAAGCCACGTTCAATGCCTTTGCGAAAGGCCATGCAGGCGACGCATGCCCGCAAGCAACCGGTGGAAGATATCCGCGTGCGAATCGGTTTGCACGGGCAGGTCCTTGAACGCCTCGGAGGCGATCGCCTGGAAGGCGACGAGTCCGTCCAGCATGTCCTGTCCGGCAGCTGGATTGGCCTGCAGGATCGGCGTCAATGCGGCTTTGGGCACCCAGGCAACCGACACGTGACCGATGGCGCGCAGCTTGATGGGCACACTCTCACCCGTGAGCACGCCCGCCCTGCCCACGGCGTCGCCCGGTGAAAGACGCGCGATCTCGACGTAGCGTCCGGCGTGTTCCGCGAGCAGGCCGGCCCCGCCGGAGGTGACGATGTAAAGCGCGCGGCGCTCGTCCGGGCACTGCACGCCCACCTCGTAGATCATCTGGCCCGGCTCGAACTGCTTTCTGTCCATCGCGTCGGCGAGCTGGCCCAGCTCCGCCTCGCTGAGCGAACGGAACATTTCGATCTCGCGAAGCAGGCTGACCGCGTCCTTGGACAGGTCATGCACCGGCTGGCCAGAAGAAAGCGGGATGCCGTTGGCAAGGAAGTGCCGATGGATCTGGTCGATGAGTTGATTGCGCACCTTCACCTTCGCGCTCATCGCGTCGACGTAGACGACCACGCGGTAATCGACATGTTTCCCGTGGAGTCCGGTCGCGGTCACCGTCGGCGCGGGCGTCGCGAGAATGCCGCGGGTGCTGGTCACCGCATCGGTCAGCGCGGCGATCACGCTGGCCGGTCGGGCGTGCGTCGTGACCTGCACAGGCACATCCACGCCGTGGGTCTTCTCCGGACGGCTCTGGTTGATGATGTTCGACTTGGCCGCGGAGCTGTTCGGCACGATGACCGTGTTGCCGTCGCCGTTGAGCAAGGTGGTCGCACGCCAGTTGCTCTCGATGACCTCGCCCTGGATATCACCGATGGTGACCGAGTCGCCAATGCTGAAAGGTTCTGTCGCGCTGAGCACGACGCCGGAGAAAACATCCGCGAGCGTGCTCTGCACCGCGAGGCCGATAACGATGGCCACGGCGCCCGAGGTCGCGAGGAGGCCGCCGATCGGAAGGTTGACGACAAAAACCAGGCCGGCGACCAGGGCGCCCATGAACGTAAGGGCGCGCACGACGTCGCGGAAGAGTTTTTCGCGCAGCCCCTGCGGAAGGACGAAGGCACTCATCAAGGCCGTGGCGATCTGCGCGAACTGCAGCCACCACATCAGTTCCAGCACCTGGGCAACAAAGTGCCGCAGCGGCTCGCCTTTCCAGGGCGCCTCGTCGAACGGCACCATGCCATGTGTCCAAAGGACATAAGACAGCAGGAGGAAGAGTGGAATCCGCACGAACGTGTGGCCTTTCCTGCCGCCGAAGCGCAGGAAACGCCAAGACAGGAAGTCGAGGGCAAGGACGCCGACGCCGAGCAGCATCGCGCTATCGAGGAAGGTCACGTGTTCTCCCCCAGGGGCTTGGATGGCAGCGTCCATGCTTTCAGACTAATGGAGCCATCGTTTCACGGAATCGTGCATAGCGACAAGCTGGCTATGCTTTTTCACATGGACGCCCGCACGATCGCCATGAAGGTTACTCAGGCACCCCAGAGTCGCCTCGCCTCGTCGGCGATCACCTCCGGGTATTCCTCCTGGAAGAACAGCTTCCCTTCGGGGACGAGGCGAACGCCTCGCGACTGTCCAGCCGTCCGCTCGAGATACCGGGCGTCACTCACGGCGAAGAGTGTGTCCTTCGCGCCCCATACCATCCGCGTAGGGACCGGGCTGCGGGAAAGCACAGCTTCGACACCGACCAGGGGATTTGTCGCGAGTTCGAGGTGATACGACTCGTACTGCGAACGTCGCAGCGGCGAGCTCACCAAGGGCGTCACGTAATACGCGAKCGATGCATTTGTCAGTGTGGACGGATCACGATAAACGGCGGCGCCAAAGGTGGATCGCGCCGACGCTTGATCCGTCAGCCACGTCGCCGTGACATCGGCGAGCTTGCCGGCCCTCGCCATGTCGATCGCCGGCTTCACGCCGGCAGGCGGGCTGTCGACTTCGACATCGCCATTGGTCAGCAGGAGCGTTCGGACCCGCTGCGGGTAGTGCCAGAGGAATAGTTGAGCCACGGCCGTGCCGCTGTCGCTGGCGACGATGTCGACCGAGGTCACACCCAGGCTGTCCAGCAGGGCGGCGAGCATCTGCGCCTGCGCCCGTGGCGCCAGGGATTGCTCCTTCGGAATATCGGAGTACCCCAGTCCCATGAAGTCCGGGGCGATGCAGCGCCGGAGGGAGGCCAGTCGCTGTATCGCACCGCGCCACTGGAAGCCATTCAACGG
>NZ_JBFUJE010000230.1:0-6308 GCF_056401535.1 Luteibacter sp. P4_E6
CTCGATGGCCTTTCTGGGCGGTCGCCCGTTCCGTACCGACGCGACGGTGGTCGCACTTCTGGAGCCCTCTCCGCGGGTGAAGTGTCACGACGACCTCAAGTCGTCGGGTGAAGGTGCCGAGTTCGTTCGACGGGCGACCACGGCCGGAGCACGTCTCCCGCAATGGGCGGTCGTGGGCAACGATGTCGGGCACGATTTGAAGGCGCTGAGCGCGTGGCACGACCTCATCGTCGTGCAGCGCCCGAACGATGAGCTGGCCAACCCGGTCGACGGGCTCGAGCACCTTGTGAAGGGAACGGGGCTACCGTGCCTGATCCTGCCCAAGGTATGCGCGCCGTGTGGCGTCTTCGAGCGCGTGGTTCTGGCGTGGGATGGCAGTCAACCGGCCACCCGGGCCATCCGTGCGGCCTTGCCCTTGATCGGCGCGGCCAAAGAGGTGGTGCTTCTCGATGGCACCCATCCCGACACCGCCCCTGTGGAACCCACGTTCCACCCTCTGGCGTTTCTCGCGCGCCACGGGATCGAGGCCTCGCATCACCGGATCCGTACGTCACCGGGCGATGCCGGTGCGGTCGTGCTCGCCAAGGCGAAGCACTTCAAGGCTGACCTGCTGGTGATGGGCGCTTACGGGCACACTCCGCTGCGCGAGAGAATACTGGGCGGCGCGACGCGCCATGTCCTCACTCACGGTTATCTGGCGACGCTCCTTTGTCACTGACTAGGTCAGCCCACGCGACAGGGTGATTCCATCCGGGGGCACGCAACAGGGACGCCGCGCGCCCGCAGGATCTGCTCCATGACGGCCATGCCGCCATGTTCTTCACCGTGGACCAGCAGCACCTGCCGCCGCGGTGCGCTGCCGAGCCAGGCAAGCAGCTCGGGTTGATCGGCGTGAGCGGAAAAGCCATTGATGGTCCAGACGTGCGAGCGCACCGGAATGTCTTCCCGGCCGATCCGAACGCGCTTATGACCATCGATGATCTGCCGGGCCAGCGTGCCCTCGGCGGCGTATCCCACGAAGATGATGCCGGCGCGACCGCGATCCAGGTTGTGACGTAAGTGGTGCCGCACGCGACCCCCGGTGCACATCCCCGAACCGGCCAGAATGATGGCTCCGCCCTCGATACGGTTGATCGCCATCGACTCATCGACCGTGCGGGCAAAATGCACCTGCGGCGCGGTGAACGGGTCTTCCTGGACCAGCCGACCGCGAAATGCGTCGCTAAGCGCTTCCGGGTGTCGACGAAACACCTCCGTCGCCGAGATGGCCATGGGCGAGTCAAGGAACACCGGCGTGCCTGCAGGGATCGTACCGCCCCGCATGGCCTGATGCAGGCAATACAGGATGTCTTGCGCCCGTTCCAGGGCAAACGTGGGAATGATCACGTTCCCATGCCCCCGCAACGTGCTCGTGATCGCGCCGAGGAACTCGTCGCGGCTGGCGGCGAAATCGCGGTGGGCCCGGTCACCGTAGGTGGTTTCCATCACCACGATATCCGCCTCCGGCGCCGGGGTGAGGGGCCGCAGGATGTCGCTCCCGCGGTGGCCCAGATCGCCCGAAAAGACCATCCGCCGCTGCGTTACGCCGTCGTCCAGCTCGAGCAAGATGCTTGCCGACCCGAGGATATGTCCGGCGTCCAAGAACGTCGCCCGTACCCCCGGTGCGATGTCGCACGGCTCGCCGTAAGCAACCACGCGGTCGAACGCCTCCATCGCGTGAAACGCATCATCGATGGTCGATACCGGGGTGGCGTGCGCACTGCCGCGCGCGGCGGCCCGGCGAGCCTCTTCTTCCTGAAGCGCGGCGGCATCCATCAACACGATGCGAGCCAAATCCCGGCTAGCTGAAGTGGTCACGATCGACCCACGGAAGCCGTCACGGACCAGTTTCGGCAGCCGCCCGCAATGGTCCAGATGCGCGTGCGTCAAGAGCACCGCGTCGATCGAGTGAGGGTCGAACAGGAACCCGTTCACGTTGGCTGCGCTGGCATCCCGATCGCCCTGAAACAATCCGCAGTCGACCAGGATGCGGGTCTCCCCGCACTGAACAAGGTGACAGGAGCCGGTCACACCCCGAGCGGCGCCATAGCAGGTATAGATGATCATGAAAGCGTCAGGGAGTGGATCACGAGCGTCGCGTCGTCCGGATCCGACGCACGCGTAAACCCGAGATAGCTGGCCAGGTCGCGCATGCCGTCGTTCTCGGCCAGGTCCACCGAGTAGAGCGTATGGAAGCCCTCCTTGCGTGCCACGTCGATCAGATGACGCATCAGGATCACCGCAAGGCCGCGATGGCGCCAGTCGTCTGCCACGGCCACCGCGCACTCGCATCGGTCGCCCGTCTTACCTGCGCCATAGCGACTGATACCGACCTCGCGCAACTCGCCGTCATCGTGGGTCAACGCCACAAAGGCCATCGTGCGGTGGTGATCAATCGACATCAATTGATCCAGCAGCGCTGGAGAGGCTTCGTGGACTTCACCAAGAAAGCGGTTTCGCTGCGACCGTGCCGAGAGGCGCCGGATGAAAGCCTGCTCGCGTTCGCGATCATYGGGGCGTAGCGGCCTGATGAGCACCGGGGTGCCGTCGTCGAGCGCCTCGATCCAGTGGTCGCCCTGGATGGCGGGGAAGGCAGGGTTGTGAGGGGAAGCAGTATGGGTGGATGTCGACATGACGTTCTCCGGATCAATTGCATCTGCATAAGCCACGGAATCCGTGACCGGATGAACCACGATCAGGCGTTGAAACCGAGCACGACACGACCTTCCACGGCACCACGCTCGAGCCGCGCAAACACGTCGTTGATGTCCTCAAGCACACCATGCTCAACATGGGCGCGAACCTTGCCACGCAACGCAAACTCCATCGCTTCGCGCAGATCGTTCCGAGTACCTACGATCGAGCCGCGCACGGTGATGCGGTTGAGCACGATGTCGAAGATCGGTGCTGCGAAACTGCCGGGTGGTAAGCCCAAGAGTGCAACCGTGCCGCGACGCCGGACCATGCCCAACGCCTGAGAAAAAGCGGTGGGCGACACGGCTGTGACAAGAACTCCATGGGCCCCGCCGCCGGTCGCGCGGTGAACCTCCGCTGTGACGTTCTCGTCCCGACCGTCCAGAGCCACCTCCGCGCCCAGTTCGCGGGCGAGTACCAGCTTGTCGGCGCTGACGTCGATGGCGACGACACGCAGCCCCATCGCGATGGCGTATTGCACGGCCAGGTGACCGAGGCCACCGATGCCAGAGATCGCCACCCATTGGCCCGGTCGCGCTTCGGTCTCAAGCAGTCCCTTGTAAGTTGTCACCCCCGCGCAGAGGATCGGTGCCAAAGCCATCGGGTCCGCCACGCGCGGCAGTGGCAGGACGTGTGACGCCGCCCCGATGGCATATTCGGCGAACGTGCCATTCACGCTGTAACCGCTGTTGTGTTGATCGGCGCATAGCGTTTCCCACCCGCCGGCGCAGTACTCGCAGTGGCCACACGCATCGTGCAACCACGCGATACCAACGCGATCTCCGCGGGCGAGGCCAGTCACGCCGGCCCCGGTCTCCACGATGATGCCGATGCCCTCGTGGCCCGGAATGAACGGCAACGTGGGTTTGACCGGCCAGTCGCCTTGCGCGGCGTGCAAGTCCGTGTGGCACACGCCGGTGGCCTCCATGCGGATCAACACCTGGCCCGGACCAGGTGCAGGAATGGGTACCCGGGTTAGCTCCAGCGGCTCGCCAAAGCGGCGCACGACGGCCGCCCGCATCATCCCTTCGATCATGACGTGCTCCTAGTGCGCGAAGAGGACCGGAACGGTCGAGTCGAGAAACAACTCGCGCGTGGTGCCGCCAATGGCCCATTCGCGTAGCCGTCCATGCCCGTAACCGCCGGCAACGATCAGCTGTGCATGTCGCCGGCTGGCTTGGTCCAGCAAGGCGTGGCCAATCGACGTTCCACGCGAGGAGCAATGGATGAGATTGGCTCGCACGCCGTGACTATGCAGGTGCGTCAGCAGGCTCTCAACCGACCGTGCGGCCGGTTCCATGATGCTTGCCGGGGCGTCCACGACCACCACGTCGACCGCTTCGGCAGCCTCGAGCAGGGGCAAGGCATCGTGTACCGCCCGCGCCGCCTCGGCCGTATCCGTCCATGCCACGATGGCATGCCGCGGGGGCAAATGTGCCTTCGATCCTTCGGGCACGACGACCACGGGACGGCCCGACTCCAGAAGCAGCCCGGCAAAGTACGCATGCGCCAGCGAGACATCGGAGGCCGATCCAGCAGGTCGGTTCATGAAGACAATATCGGCGCGGCGTGTCGCCGCCGCAGCGAGTGCCGGCGGTGCGGAGTACAGCGCCTCCAGCGTGCGTACCTCGCCCTCGAGGCGCATCGCCGAGATCAGATGGCGCATGTCCTGAGCTTGGCGCTCGCCGTCGGCGCGGATCTTGGCGTAGCGTTCGACCAGCGTCGGATCGGGCACCAGGGCCCAGGCGTCGAAGGCGTCCTGCGGCATGGCAAGCATCTGCAGCACGTTCAGGCGGGCACCGGCCCGCCGAGCGAACACGCCCGCCGCGGTCACAGCAACCTGGTCACCCGGCATCTGCATAACCACAACCGCAATTTCGCGAAACGAGTGGAGTTCCTCCGTTCGCACCTGAGCTTTCTCCGCCTCCAGCGGGTGCCAGGCCAGGCCATCGTTAGGATCCTGCAGGAGCCTGCTCTCGTTCATGACCGCCACCGTTCGTTTGCCATCGGGAGACTGTGTTGTAGGGCGATTGGCAGACGCGTCTCTTGACGCAGGTCAAACCGCACGGCGATCGAGAGCGCAGCGCGAGCCTAGGCCCAGAAACCATCGGCACTTGACCTCGATCAAACGATGGTCTCGGCCGGCAGCGCAGGCTGATGACTTCTGACCCAGGAGCACAGTCCATGAAAGCCATCGAGATTGGCCGCGAGCACGTCCCTGTTGTCAGCGGCACAACGCTCGTGAGCGAGGTCGCACGGCTCATGAGCACGCACCAGGTTTCGTGTGTGGTTGTCGCCGAGGCAAGCCGGCTGCCAGAGGGGGTGATCTCCGAGCGCGACTTGGTGGTGCGGGGTATGGCGGCGGGGGCCGATATGAGTCGTCTGACCGCCGCGGCGGTCATGTCGACCCCGGCAGTGGTGTGTCGCGCGGATGGATCGTTGGCTGACGTCGTGCAAGCCATGGCCGGCGGTGCAGTGGGCCACCTGCCCTTGGTCGACGAGAACCGTCGCTTGGTCGGCATCGTATCGGCAACGGACGTGACGGCCGCGGTCACCACACTCCTGGGGCAACTTGCCAACGCGCTCGCCGCCGATGCTCTGACCGACCGACCGTACGCGTGAGGTGGCGGATCGTGCACGCCATGCGGTGGACCCGCTACGGGGTTGACCTAGGTCAAGCCGACCGTTCACGACGTCGCTGAAAATGCTTTCCAGGCCACCACCGGTGAGCGGAGAAACTCATGTTCAACCACATTCTACTTCCCACGGACGGGACACCCGCGTCATTGAAAGCGGCCCATGTCGCTATCGAACTGGCGGCCCGCTGCGGATCGCATCTGTCCGTCCTTCATGTCGTCGAGCCGATCGCCTCGCCCCGCCACCGGGGTGGCGTCGCCGTCGCCGTGGAGCTCGACCGCATCGCTGACTTGCAACGCCTGTCAGATGGTTACTTAAGGCAAATCCAAGAGCTCGCCGAAGTTCGTGGTGCCGTGTGTACCACGTCACAGGTCACGTGCCATGCGCCCAGTGAGGCCATCGAAGAGTTTGCCGAACTCCACGATTGCGATCTCATCGTGATGGGCTCGCATGGCAAGCATGGCCTCAAACGACTGGTCCTCGGTAGCCAGACTCAAAAAGTGTTGATGGTCACGACCCGACCTGTCCTGATCTGTCCCTAGGAGATTCCCTAATGTTCGAGCGTATCCTTCTTCTGGTCGACGGCACGCAGGCGTCTGATCGAGCGACCCACGTTTGCATCGATGCGGCCGCTGCACTGGGTAGCCACGTCTATGCGTTGAACGTCATCTCACCGTTACCGTCGGTCAACCTGCTTGCTGACTACATTGAAGGCGATATCTGCTTTACTCGCGTCACCGGCCGGGCCACTCAGCTGCTGGAAAGGGCCAGGATTGCCGGCAAAGCTGCGGGGGTCGACGTGTCGACCGAATACACGTTTGACCATCGCCCCGATACCGTGGCGGTCGCCCGGGCGCATACCCGCGGCTGTGATCTCGTCGTCATGCCCGGACGCGGCCCAGGACATGCCAACGCCTTCTTGCGGGACGTCGCACAAC
>NZ_JBFUJE010000231.1:0-6229 GCF_056401535.1 Luteibacter sp. P4_E6
GGCCAGGACCCTGACAAAGGCCGCCGCGCCGCCATCGTTCCGGGATAGGTCCAGCGCCGGGCGGATATAGGCGTCAAGAACGTCCTCCAGGGAGGTGTCTTCCTGGCCCGCGACCTTGGCCAGGGCGGCCAGGCGCCGGGTGTTCAGCTCATCCAGTCGGCGGCGGAACACCTCCTCGATGAGCTTGTCCTTCGAGCCGAAGTGATAATTCACCGCCGCCAGATTGACCCGGGCCGCCGCCGTGACCTGGCGGAGCGAGGCCCCGGCGAAGCCGTGGGTGGCAAACAGGGCCTCGGCGGCGCCCAGGATCCGCTCCTTGGTGCTGCGTTCGCGGGACGCGTAGGGTGCGCTCGTCATGTCGGCGACTCCGGAGGCGGGTGGTTTGAATCAAACGATCGTTTGAGAATACGCCCGGGCCCTTGGGCGGGTCAATCTGCAACCGCACATCCCTGCAAACGGCTTGCGATTGAGCTAGAATCTGTCAAGATTTCGTGAGCTAAGTCCGTCATTCGTGACGGCTTTGGCCCCAGACTTTCACCAGGCGTCCCCAGAGGCGCTGGCAACCTTATTTGTCTTTTCTCATTTCCCGGAGCATCCGTATGGCGCTGGAGCGCACCCTTTCGATCATCAAGCCCGACGCCGTCAAGAAGAACGTCATCGGCGAAATCCTCTCCCGCTTCGAGAAGGCCGGTCTCAAGATCGTCGCCGCCAAGATGAAGCAGCTGACCAAGGAAGAGGCCGAGGGCTTCTATGCCGTTCATAAGGAACGCGGTTTCTTCAACGACCTCGTCGCCTTCATGATCTCCGGTCCGGTGATGATCCAAGCCCTCGAAGGCGAAGGCGCCGTTCTCAAGAACCGCGACCTCATGGGTGCCACCAATCCGAAGGACGCCGAGAAGGGCACGATCCGTGCCGACTTCGCCGACTCGATCGACGCCAATGCCGTGCATGGCTCCGATTCGCTCGAAAACGCCGCCATCGAGATCAAGTACTTCTTCAACGACTCGGACGTCGTTTCGCACTGAGAATTGCCGTGAACACCCCTGCTGACAAGGTCAACCTGCTCGATTTCGATCGCAAGGGGCTGCGCGATTTCTTCGCGGAGCTCGGCGAGAAGCCGTATCGTGCCGAGCAGGTCATGAAGTGGATCTACCACCGTCTCGAAAGCGATTTCGAGAACATGACCGATGTCGGCAAGGCGTTACGCGAAAAGCTCAGTGCCAGCTGCTACGTCGGCCCGCCGAAGACCGCGTTCGAAAAGACCGCGGTCGACGGCACGCAGAAGTGGCTGCTCGGCATGGATGGCGGTAACGCCATCGAAACCGTCTATATCCCGGAGCCGACCCGCGGCACGCTTTGCGTGTCGTCGCAGGTCGGTTGCGCCCTGAACTGCCAGTTCTGCTCCACGGCAACCCAGGGTTTTTCCCGCAACCTGTCCACCGCCGAGATCATCGGCCAGGTCTGGGTCGCGGCCAAACACCTCGGCAACGTGCCGCACCAGCAGCGCCGTATCACCAATGTGGTGATGATGGGCATGGGCGAGCCGCTGCTGAACTTCGACAACGTGGTGAAGGCCATGAGCCTGATGCGTGACGACCTCGGCTTCGGCCTGGCCGGCAAGCGCGTCACGCTGTCCACGGCCGGCCTCGTGCCGATGATCGACAAGCTGTCGGTCGAGAGCGACGTGTCGCTTGCGGTGTCGCTGCACGCGGCCAACGACGAGCTGCGTACCGAACTCGTCCCGCTCAACAAGCGTTACCCGCTCGCCGAGCTGGCGGCGGCGTGCGAGCGCTACATCAACCGCGCGCCGCGTACGACGATCACCTTCGAATACACGCTCATGAAGGGCGTGAACGACAAGCCCGAGCATGCGCGTCAGCTGATCAAGTTCATGCGCCGCCTGCCGGGCGTAAACAAGGTCAACCTGATCCCGTTCAACCCGTTCCCGGGGACGCGATTCGAGCGCTCGGGGCCGGACGAGATCCGCAACTTCCAGACCCAGTTGCTCAATGCCGGCGTTCTGACCATGCTGCGCCGCACGCGCGGTGACGACATCGATGCCGCATGTGGCCAGCTGAAGGGACAGGTCGTGGATCGCACCCGTCGTCAGGCGGAATTCCGCAAGAAACTCGAAGAGGGAGTGGTGAATGCGGCTTGAGCGTTGGGGGATGGTGGCTGCGCTCGCGTTTGCGTGCGCGGGCTGTATGGGTGGGGAATCGGGGCTGAAGCCTACGACAGCCGCCGACGAGAAGGCCAAGGGGGCCGAGGTTCATACCGAGCTCGGACAGCGTTACATGCAGCGAGGCGACCTCAGTGGCGCCATGGAGAAACTGCAGCAGGCCATCAAGTTCGACCCCAACTATGTGCCGGCCCGTACTGTGATTGCCGTGCTCTACGAAAAGATCAACGATCCAGCCAACGCCGAGCTGAATTATCGCAAGGCGGTGGATCTGGACCCGAAGAAGGGTTCGGTCAACAACAATCTGGCCGTTTTCCTGTGCAAACAGGGGCGGGCGGGCGAATCGAAGGTCTACTTCGACCGGGCACTGGCCGACCCGTTCTACGAGACGCCCGACCTTGCCATGACCAACGCGGGCACGTGCCTGCTGGGTTCCAAGGACTACGACGGCGCCGAGGTCTACTTCCGGAAGGCGCTCGACCGTAATCCCAACAATGCCGATGCGCTGTATCAGATGGCGAACGTGTTGTACCTTAAGAACGATGCTTTCAGGGCCCGTGCCTTCCTGCAGCGCCTGGAGGCGCAGGGTCAGCCGAGTCCGACTGCTTTGAAGCTCGGTCACGACATCGAGCTCCGTCTGGGCGACGGGGAGGCCGCCCAGGATTACGCCAAACGCTTGCGCGAAAAGTTCCCGGATTCGGAACCCGCGCGGGCACTCGAAGCCACTGCACGTCAATGACTACCGTATCTTCGAATTCATCCGGTCGGGACGGTCGCGAGCAGGACTTGTTCGCAGGCATCGAGCCACATGCATCCAGGGGGGAAGCCATGGACCCGCAGACCGAAGTAAACGCCGACGAGGCTGGCCGCGTGCTGTTCAATCACGTCGCGGATCCGGGTTTCGGGAGTCGCCTGCGCGCGGCCCGTGAAGCACGGGGCTACACCGTCGAGGCCTGCGGCCAGGCATTACGCCTGCCGACGCGCCTGATTCGCCAGCTCGAGGCCGGCGAGTACGGCGGCATCGACTATCAGGTCTACCTTGCCGGTTACCTGACCAAGTACGGCCGCTACGTCGGCGTCGACGAAGAGGYCATCCAGGCCGAGCTCGCCCGCATGACGCCCCGCCAGCCGGACCTCGTCGTTACCGGCGGGGTGTCGCATTCGCGCTATCTGCTCGAGCGCTACGTCACGGCGGCGACCTATGTCGTGCTGACGGCGGTGATCGTCGTTCCGATGGTCTGGCTGGGCGTGCGTGGCACGCTCGACCGCGACATGGCTCGTCTCGCGCCCCTGGACGCTGCCCCGGTAGCCCAGCAGGACGCTCCCGCGCCCGCGGTGGCTTCGTCGAGCGGCCTGGTTGCCGACGCGGCGGAAAACAAGCCGGCGCCGGCAGCCGAGCCGCGTGCCGAGGAGCAGCAACCGCTGCTCGCTTCCATGGCCATGTTCCCGCCATTGGATCACAGCGTTTCCAAGTCGCCCCTGGCAACAGCGGCAGCTCCCGCGCCCGCAGCGGAAGCGGCCAATGGCGTCGGCGCGCATGGCCTGACGCTCAGCCTGCCTTCGGCGAGCTGGGTCGAAGTCACCGCGGCGGATGGGTCGCGTCTGGAATACGGCATCCTGCCAGCCGGCACGCAGAAGTCCTATCGCAGCGACAAGACCCTCGACGTCCGCATCGGCAACGCCGCGGGTGCCCAGGCGACGATCGACGGCCAGCCGGTGGAGATCGACACCTTCCGCCGTGCCAACGTGGCTCGCTTCCGCGTCGATATCCACGACGGCAAGGCGGCACCGGTCTCCTACTGACCGGTTCCCTCGACCGTAGCGTGTACGCGCGGGCCCGCCGGCCCGCGCTTTCGGTTATCCTTACCTATTGATCCACGCCACTCCATCCCTGATGGCCGGTGTGGGCTCGTTCCCTCCAAAGTTTGGCTGCGCGGAGCGCAGTGGGTGATTGCATGTCTTTCGACGTATACGACGATTACGAGCAGGGCGAGCGAGTCCAGCAATGGCTTCGCAAGAATGGCGTGTCCATCCTCGTGGGGATTGTGCTCGGCCTGGTCCTGATCTTCGGCTGGCAGCAGTGGAAGTCGCACCGCGCCGGTCACGAACAGGCCGCCGCCGGTGAGTATTCGGCGTTGCAGCTTGCCGTCGCCCAGAACAAAACCACCGAAATCGACGTGCGCACCGAGAACCTGTTGAAGGATTACTCGGACACGGCGTGGTCGGTGTTTGCTGCTAGCGAACGCGCCCAGCGCAACCTGCTCGCAGGTCAGCTGGACAAGGTCGGTGGCGACCTGGAATGGGCCAAGGCCCATGCCAAGGACGAAACGCTCAAATCCCTGGTCGATCTGCGCATTGCGCAGCTGAAGTTCGCCCAGGGCAAGGCAGAAGAAGCCATCGCAACGGTCGACGCCATGCAAGGCAAGTCGTTCGCTGCGATCGCACAGGAACTCCGTGGCGATGCGCTGGTCAAGCTTGGACGCCACGACGACGCACGCAAAGCCTATCAGGCGGCGATCGCCGCGATGGGCGACAGCGCACCGCAGCGCGGTGTGGTTCAAACGAAGCTCGATGATCTGGCAGTGGCCGGGAAGCAGGGTGCATGAAACGTTTTTGGGCAATCGCGTTGACTTCGTCGCTGGTCGTACTGGCCGGCTGCCATTCGTTCAAGAAGGAAAACGTCGAGCCGCCGACCCCGCTTGACAAGAAATTCGTGCCGACCGTCAAGGTCGAGCGCCTCTGGAAGTCCAGCATCGGCGACGGTGCGGCGGAATCCGGCGTGCGCATGCGTCCGACGGTCTCTGACGGCGTGGTCTACGCCGCCAGCACCGACGGAAAGATGGCGGCATTCGAAGCCGCTACCGGCAAGAGGTTGTGGTCCAAGAGCATCCGCCAGCACGGCTGGTTCGGGTGGGGCGACGCCAAGCGTGAAGATGCCCGTTTCTCGGGTGGTCCCGGTGCATCGGGTGACCTCGTCGCCATCGGCACGCTCGACGGCCATCTTTACGGCATCAACGCGAAGGATGGCGAGCGTCGCTGGGCCGCCGAGGTTTCCTCGGAAGTCATCACGGCGCCGGTCATCGTTGGCGATCTGGTTGTGGTCCGCTGCAACGACGGTCGCGTCTACGGCATCGACGCCACCACCGGCGAGCGTCGCTGGGCCTACGATCAGGCGGTGGTACCGCTGCTCAGCCTGCGTGGCAATGGTCGCCTGCTCGTCGCCAACGGCGTCGTGTTCATGGGCACCGATGCCGGCAAGCTCACGGCTATCCGTCTGGACAACGGCGAGAAGCTCTGGGAGCAGACCCTCGCCACCGGCGAAGGCCGTACCGAGATCGATCGCCTGAGCGACGCCGATGGCGCGCTCGTCCTCGACGGTTCGACGATTTACGGCGCCGCCTATCATGGTCAGCTGACCGCGATCGACGGCCCCAGCGGTCGCCCGCTGTGGAACCACGGCTTCTCGACCTTCACCTCGCTGGATGTGCACGAAAACGCCATCTACGGTGTGGACGACGACTCCCAGGTGTTCGCCTTCGACAAGTCGACCGGCGCCAGCATCTGGAAGCTGGCTGACCTCAAGTACCGTTGGCTCTCCGGTCCTGCCGCGCAGGGCAAGTACGTCGTGGTCGGCGATCTCGACGGCCACCTCCACTGGATCGACGGCAGCGACGGCAAGATCGTCGCCCGCGAGCGTCTGTCCAGCAAAGCCATTCGTGCCCAGCCCGTTGTGGTGGGTGACACCGCATACGTCGAAGATGTCGAGGGCCATATCGGCGCCTACCGCATCGCGACGAACTGATCCACAGGAATACTGCCCCTCCCATGTTGCCCGTCGTCGCCCTGGTCGGCCGCCCCAATGTCGGTAAGTCGACAATCTATAACGCGCTGACGCGCAGCAGGGACGCCCTCGTCGCCGACATGCCCGGCGTCACTCGCGATAGACACTACGGTGTCTGTCGTCTTGGTCCGCGGCCCTTCGTGGTCGTGGACACGGGTGGTCTGTCGGGTAGCGATGAGGGCATCGAAGGTCTCACGGCAACCCAGGTT
>NZ_JBFUJE010000232.1:0-6203 GCF_056401535.1 Luteibacter sp. P4_E6
GACGTATAGAGTGGTCAGCTTCTTCCGCAGGCTGGTGACATCGATGTCACTGGCGTTGGTCGCTGCGGCAAGGATGGGACTGAGGAATTGCTGCAGCGGCGCCTGCATGGAAGCGATGACCGACGAGAACGTCTGCTCGGCCAGGCCCGCCAGGTTGCCGAACACCGTTCGGGTCTGCGGTGTAATAAAGACGAACGTCGGGTCTTTGAGGACGGCATCGAGGAATTCCTTCGTTCCGTCCATGTCTTCCCCGCTGGAGAGGCGAAGGACGCGCTCGAAGCTCKGATAATCCGGAGACGCGTTGATATCCGGGGCGTCCTGTGCGCCCGCGATGCAGCGCGCCACCTTGTCGTCCCATCGTTCGAAGAGGAAGGACGCAAAGGCAGTAAACGCCGCACGACTCTGCGACGTCCAGAACGGATCGCCGCCCGGCTGGTCGGGATACAGAATGGCGGAGATGGTCTGGATCTCGCCAATGCGCTTCTCGGGTCTCATACCGGCGAGCGTCGTCATCGGGTTGAACCGATGCGTATTCCCGTTCTCCTCGTACGGTGCCCACACGCGAATGTCGTGGCCAAGCGCCTCACGCCAGCCACTCGTCGCCTTGTGGAGCTCGCCCTTGAGGTCGAGCACGACCATCGACTCTTCGTACGACAGCAGCACCGGGATCGCGACGCTGGTGGTTTTACCGGACCGCGTAGGGCTGATGGTGATGACGTGCTGCGCGCCGCCCAGCCACAGGTAGCGTCCCTTGTACTTGCCCATGAGGATGCTCTGCGACGTTTGCTTGAGCAGCCCCGCCTTCTTGAGGTCGGAAAGCTTGGCGAAACGCGCCTCGCCATGCATTGACTCGGGCCTGGCGCGTAACACCGGAATCAGCAGGCATAGCCAAGCCAGCAAAGGCGCACCGAAGCCGAAGGCACCGCATAGTTTTATCTTCGTGACGTACGGTGCGACTTGAGGAAGCTCCAGCGCTCTGAAGTACTCCCAGTACGTCGTCGCCCCGAGCGGTACCTGCTTGAGTCCAAGGACCCAAAGCGTCAGAAACCCCGCCAGATACTCGCCACCCACCAGACCGAGCAGCCCGAGGACTAGCACGGTGATTGCCTTGATCTTGCCGCTCATGCGCTTGCCGTCCGCCACCGTAACGTTGATTTATAAGCATGATTCAAGTGACAAACGAATGAGAGGGCCAAGCTCGTATTGAGCGCACTTTTCCGATTTCTTCTATTCGCCCCGCCCTCGGTTCTCACGCGCTGCCGCTCGCTCCCACGACATCCGCGCATGCGCGTCCGCCGTGCATTGCAGGCCCATGCGTGTCATCGCAGCGATGCTTTCAAGACCGATGGCCACGCGGCCGCAGTCGACGGCGTCCGATTCGTGGATGAGTTCTGCAAGCAGCTGCGTGAGACCTCGAGCGTATTGCAGCCACTCGGTCGCTTCGTTCAGCAGATCGTGAGGATTGGCGTAGGCATCGGCCCGACAATTCGTGCAGTTTTTGCGTGATGCGTTCATCGTGTTCTTCCTCTGAAGGGCCACGCGCGCCCGGAGGTGCGGCACGTCACGCACAGCGCAACGTGCCGCGGGTGGATACGGACTCGCGGGTTCATCGGCTGCCCGTGACCGGGCGCCGGGTGGCGTTATTGATGAAGTGGAGTGCAGCGTCAGCCTTGGTCGCTGACCCACGCGGCTACGCGCCGGATAGGACGGCCAAGAAAAACCTCATGAAAAGCGACTGCCGCTGCGGTTCGTCAACCGTGTCTGCGATGTAAGCGGACGTCCCGGTAACCGGTGGGTGTGTCGCCGAGGGGATTCGGCGGGCGAGCGACTGCCGTATGATGTGACGTAGTCAAATCAGCTCCAGAACAGTTGGTTTGATCAGCGGCCCGGGAGTGTTGATGCACTCTCGGGCCGCGCTTCTCACCGCATTGCGCGATGGTTGCCTGCGACGTGTTTTCGAATCGACAACGCAGGCAACGATGCGACCGTATCAAATCAACTTACGGTTGTCTGTAGTCGCCCCTCGACTTCTCTGAATCAGCGTATACGTAGCGACCTTCGTCGAGCTCACAATCAGGCGTATTGGTAGCAAACCACATCGGGTTGYGGCGCCTCCGGGTGAATTTTCAACCAGTCACCGAAGAGCTTGTCGATGCAGCAAGCCACCAGCCAGAAGAGTGGATCGTTGGGCGACAGGCCCGTACTTATGTCGCCTCCTACTCCTGCGAACACCCTTGGCACTACGCTATCCATCAGTCCCGCAGTAAGAGAATCGATGGTCTGGCTCTGTTGAAGAACTGCGGCCACCTCTTCCGGCGAAGTCCAAGGCGCGATCCTGTCGCCGTCATTGAACGCACGACGCAGAAAATGCCGCAAGGGCACGAGATCCAGTAGTCCCGGGTAACCGAGCGTCCAATGAGCAAACGATCCGTCTACTACCTCGGAGTGGGACCCTTGGCCATTGCCTCCCATGAGGTCAGGTGAAAAGACGAGAGACCTTTCCGGCGCCTGCGAGTCGAGCGGAAAGTTCCAGTACGGAAGACTCACCGAGGGATCAATCCGTTGAAGCTCTCGCTCGAAACGCATAAGGAACTGCCGCAGACGACTAAGCCCGCTTAGGGAATCGGCACCGCACGTCAGGAACGATTTCTGATATGTCGAGTACTCTTGGGCAAAGCCGTCGTACACCGTCGGCAACGGAAGACCAAGCCGAGGTCGATTCGTTCGCTTTAAGGCATCAACGAAGTTTGCCCGTTCGGAACTGGATAGCGCTAAGTAGTCGCGGCGCACGTAGATCGATGAACAGCTCAACTGTGCCTTTAACGCTCCACTGCGGGTCGCGGCGTACGCGAAGGCGGCGGTGGCCATACCCTGGATGAAGTGACGTCGTTTCATGGTGCTCCTCTCCGTGGCTGGTGAGCATCGACACGCGCATTCGTGAATGCCTGCGTGCAATGAACTCATGACTCAAGGAGGAGCGTCGCCCTTTGGAAACGGGCAAACAAGATGCCTACGTTGATAACCACGGCGCCGACGGCGGAATCGCAACGCCGTTCCGGCAGTTAGCATGGAAGCTGTTGAAATCGCTCACATGCTGCATTTTAAGTAGTGATTGGCCAGAAACCGAATCACGGCACTGGATGCTGCTCGACAATCTTGTCGACATGCCACGTCACCGGCGAAGCGTCAGCCGGAACATTCTTCGCATGCACCTCGGTGATCTTCACCAGGTACTCATTGCCCGGCTTCCAGTCGAGGCCTTCGACCGGCGCGTAGTTGATCTGCCAGGCGTCCTTCGGCGTCTCGCGGTACTGCAGGCATTCGGTCTTCATGACGCCATTCGTGCACGGCACCTTGCTGCCGGCGATGTACAGCAGGCGCGACCGCGAACCGTGGTCGGACGGCGTTGTCGCGCAGGCGGCGAGCGAGAGGACGGCGGCAGCAAGAAGGACGGAGCGCATGGCGGGAATCCGAAGTCGAATGCCCCAAAGAGATACCAGCTTCGGCGTGGCAAAGCCATGGACACGATGTGACGTTGCGGTAGGAGCCGATTTATCGGCGATGGGTGCTTGCCGTGGGCTAGCCCGCTGGCGCGGGATCGCCGATGAATCGGCTCCCACAGGACACCAACAAAAAAAAGGGGCCGGATTGCTCCGGCCCCTCTTCGTTTCCCTGCTATCAGGCGTACAGCGGGTTCGGCTTGTCGACGTCCAGCTTGTATTCCTTGATGGCGCGGCTCACATCCTTCGCGTTGACCTTGCCATCCTTCGCGAGGGCGGCCAGGGCGGCGTGGGCGATCCAGTAGCGGTCGACCTCGAAGTGGCTGCGCAGGTTCGCACGCGAGTCGCTGCGACCGAAGCCGTCCGTACCGAGCACCGTGTAGCGCATGCCGTCCGGCATGAACGCACGCACCTGGTCGGCGAACTCGCGGACATAGTCGGTCGCGGCAACGGCCGGGCCCTGACGCTCACCCAGCAAGCCGGTGATGTAGGGCACGCGCTGCGTGGCTTCCGGATGCAGGCGGTTCCAGCGCTCGGCGTCGAAACCTTCGCGACGGACTTCCGAGAAGCTCGGCACCGACCAGATGTCCGACGTCACGCCGAAGTCCTTCTCCAGGAGCTCCGCCGCGGCGATGACTTCGCGCAGGATCGTGCCCGAACCGAGCAGCTGCACGCGCGGCTCGTTCTTCTTCGCCTTGCCACCGTCCTTGAACAGGTACATGCCCTTGACGATGCCTTCCTCGCTGCCCTTGGGCAGGTCGGGGTGGGCATAGTTCTCGTTCATCACGGTGATGTAGTAGTAGACGTCTTCCTGCTCCTGCATCATCCGGCGCGTGCCGTCCTGCAGGATCACCGCCAGCTCGTAGGAGAAGGTCGGATCGTAGGAGATGACGTTCGGGATCGCGCCGGAGAGTAGGTGCGAGTGACCGTCTTCGTGCTGCAGGCCTTCGCCGTTGAGCGTGGTGCGGCCTGCCGTGCCACCGATGAGGAAGCCGCGCGCGCGCATGTCGCCCGCCGCCCAGCAAAGGTCACCGATGCGCTGGAAACCGAACATCGAGTAGTAGATGAAGAACGGCAGCATCGCCACGTTGCTGATGCTGTAGCTCGTTGCTGCAGCCAGCCACGCGCTCATGCCGCCGGCTTCGCTGATGCCTTCCTGGAGGACCTGGCCCTTCTGGTCTTCGCGGTAGTACAGCAGCTGGTCGGCGTCCTGCGGACGGTACTTCTGGCCGAACGGCGCGTAGATGCCGATCTGGCGGAACATGCCTTCCATGCCGAAGGTGCGAGCCTCGTCGGCAACGATCGGCACGACGCGCGGACCGAGTTCCTTGTCACGCAGCATGAGGTTCATGCCACGGACGAGGGCCATGGTCGTGGAGATCTCGCGCTCGCCCGTGCCCTTGGTGATCTGCTCGAAGGCTTCGAGCGTCGGCGCGGTGAACGACTTGTCCGACTTGCGACGACGCTGCGGCAGCGAACCGCCGAGCGCGCGACGGCGCTCGAGCATGTACTGCACTTCCTCCGAGTCCTTGCCCGGATGGTAGTACGGCACTTCCTCGAGCTTGTCGTCGGGAATGGGGATGTTGAAGCGGTCGCGGAAGGCGCGGATCGCGTCCGTATCCATCTTCTTCTGGTTGTGCGCCGGGTTCTGCGATTCGCCCGCAGCGCCCATGCCGTAACCCTTCACCGTCTTGGCGAGGACCACGGTCGGCATGCCCTTGGTGTTCACGGCCGCGTGGTAGGCCGCGTAGACCTTGTGCGGATCGTGACCGCCGCGGTTGAGGCGCCAGATGTCGTCGTCGGACATGTTGGCGACCAGCGCGGCCGTTTCCGGGTACTTGCCGAAGAAATGCTCACGCGTGTACGCGCCACCGAAAGCCTTGCAGGCCTGGTACTCGCCGTCGACGGTTTCCATCATCAGCTGGCGCAGCTTGCCCGTGGTGTCGCGGGCGAGAAGCGGATCCCAGTAGCTGCCCCACGCCACCTTGATCGCGTTCCAGCCGGCGCCACGGAACACGCCTTCGAGTTCCTGGATGATCTTGCCGTTACCGCGAACCGGGCCGTCGAGGCGCTGCAGGTTGCAGTTGATGACGAAGATGAGGTTGTCGAGGCCTTCGCGGCCGGCCAGCGAGATCGCGCCGAGCGACTCCGGCTCGTCCGACTCGCCGTCGCCCATGAAGCACCAGATCTTGCGATCGGACTTCGGAATGAGGCCGCGGTGCTCGAGGTACTTCCAGAACTGCGCCTGGTAGATCGCCTGGATCGGGCCGAGACCCATGGACACGGTCGGTACCTGCCAGTAGTCCGGCATCAGGTACGGATGCGGGTACGAGGAGAGACCCTTGCCCTTGCCTTCCACTTCCATACGGAAGAGGTCGAGCTGTTCTTCGCTGATGCGGCCTTCGAGGAACGAACGCGCGTACACACCCGGGGCCGAATGGCCCTGGTGGAACACGAGGTCGCCCGGATGGTCTTCGCTGGGTGCGCGCCAGAAGTGGTTGAAGCCGACGTCGTACAGCGTCGCCGAGGAAGCGAAGCTGGAGATGTGGCCACCGAGGTCGCCCGGCTTGCGGTTGGCGCGCACGACGGTCGCCAGCGCGTTCCAGCGGATCAGCGAGCGGATGCGCCATTCGATGGCGGCGTTACCGGGGCTGCGCGCTTCCATGTGCGGCGGGATGGTGTTCACGTACTCGGTGGTCGGGT
>NZ_JBFUJE010000233.1:0-6168 GCF_056401535.1 Luteibacter sp. P4_E6
GGCGTGGGCGTGTCCGGGAGAATGGGAAGGGCGGGCCCGTCATGATCCGCCGATTCGCCGCCTGCGGCGAGCCCGGGTCGGGTCAGAACGGTGGCAACGAGTCCGCCAGCTTCTCGTGCTCGCGAAGGACGGGCAACGTGTCGTGCGCGAAGGCGCGTATCTCCGTGTCTTCGCCTTTCGTCGCCTCGAGCTCGTAGAGGCCCGCCGTGAGCTTGTGCGAGCGAACCATCAGGTCGGAATAAGCGCGATCGAAGGCCGCGCCGTCGAGGCCCTTGAGACGGTCGATGTCATGTTGCTGCGCCACGTCGGGCGCTGTCGCGATCTGGATGCCCTTGCTACCTGCCAGCTTTCCGAGTTGCTCGTTGCCCTGCGTGTGATCGGTCACCATGCGCGCGGCGTACTTCTTCACGTCGTCCGACGATGCCTGGTCGGCGGCAAGCTTGCCCAGTGCGATCTCGGTGAGGTTGCCGCTGCTCGCCTTGCGGACGAAGTCGGTATCGGCGGCACTGCTTCGCGCCGAGTCGGCCGAGGCCGTGCCCGCGAGACCGAGGGCGAAGATAAGACAGAGGAGCTTGCGCATGACTCATCCTCCAGAGCGAGCGATAGCGCGGGCATTGTGGCGGGTGTTATGCCGAGGGCAGATGAATTTCCCTTCCGGACATGGAGCGCCAGCGTGAGTGCCTGTTTCCGAGCCGGAAGTTGCATCGAAACAGTCGTTTCGAACAAGGAGAGGATTGTCACGGCAAGGACGTTGACGGTCGATGGGACGAC
This sequence comes from Luteibacter sp. P4_E6, assembly GCF_056401535.1. Taxonomy (NCBI): domain Bacteria; kingdom Pseudomonadati; phylum Pseudomonadota; class Gammaproteobacteria; order Lysobacterales; family Rhodanobacteraceae; genus Luteibacter; species Luteibacter sp. P4_E6. The sequence continues at coordinate 772 of NZ_JBFUJE010000233.1, forward strand.
GGCCTAGATTTCGCTCCGAATAGGATCAGGCGCGTGCCCGTGTTTATCAATGTTTACTTTATGGCGATGGTTGCACTGGGCATCGTGACGAAAATCGTGTCCATGTGTTTTACGCACGGTATGGAGCGTCGGGTCGACATGGGTCCACTCGGACACATGGGAGCAGGACATGAGCGGTACACCAACGGAGCGCTGCTTGGACTGAGGGATATTCCGACGCGCTTTCTCCGGGTACTCGCGTGGATTCTGCGGGTGCTCGTCGTCGTGTGGACCCTCGGGTACATCGGCGCCATTTACATGGCGTTCTCCACGCACTTCCCGGAACCGGATTGCGATCTGTGCCAGTTCGATCCCCATGGCAAGTCACCGTTGTTCTGGGCGGCTTTCGTCCTCGCGATCATCGTGACGCTCGTTCCTGGCCTGATGAGCATCATGGTCGCGCGCGTCGATCCGCGGCAGGTCGAAGCCACCGGCCGTTTCGACCTGCGGCGAATCAAGATGGGGCTCCGTTGGATATTCCAGGATCGGCCAATGCGCAAGGATGCGGTGGCTGCGGCGCTTCGCCAACTCTGCCGCTGGCTCATTCTGATCGGCATCCTGGACGCCATCGTTATCGCCAGCTTGATGGCGCTGCAATAGCGAATGCCAGATAAGACAACGCCCCGGTCTGGGGCCGGGGCGTTGTCCCTCTTACTCGGTATGCGCGTGGCTTATATCCTGGGTCCGCGACGCAGGCCGCCGAACAGCAGCGACAGGATGAACAGGATAAGGAAGACCACGAACAGGATCTTGGCAATGCTGGCGGCGCCGGCGGCGATGCCGGTGAAGCCGAAGACCGCCGCGATGATGGCGATGACGAAGAAAACTACGGCCCAATGCAGCATGTCGATGACTCCTCTAGTGGCGCGGTAAAAGCGGAATGGGGTGGATGGGCGCCATTCGACCATCGCCGGCCTGAAGCCTGTGTCGTCAACGGGTGAGCCCCTCTCTCACCGGGCCTATGCATCTCCTACACGCAGGACGCCAGTTGCGGCGGCACCGCCAAGGCGCGAAGGTGTGCGGACCTCCCGACAGGATGACCCGCCATGACTGCACAACGCCTTCGAGACCTCCATCGCGGCAGCGAACTGCTCGTCCTGCCCAACGCCTGGGACCCCGCCAGCGCCGCAGTGATACAGCACGCAGGCGCCCCGGCCATCGCCACGACGAGCGCCGGCGTGGCGTGGTCGTGTGGCTGGCCAGACGGCGACCAGCTGCCCGCCGACGAGATGGTCGGCGCCGTGCGCCGCATCCTGCGCGTGGTCGACCTTCCGCTGACCGTCGATATCGAGGAAGGTTGTTCGGAGGATCCCGACGAGGTGGCCCGGCTGGTCGCGACGCTCGTGGACGCTGGCGTGGCGGGCATCAATATCGAGGACGGGTCGAAGTCGCCCGACCTTCTCGTCGCGAAGCTGAAGGCGATACGCGCCACGCTGGGCAGTCGCGACCTGTACATCAACGCGCGCACCGATGTGTACCTGCGCGGCCTGGCAGCGGGGGAAGCGGCGATCGAAGAGGTCACACGTCGCGCGAGCCGTTATATCGATGCCGGTACGGACGGTATGTTCGTTCCCGGTGTCTCGGTGACCGACGACATCCGCCGTCTCGCCGACGCCATCGCGCCGACGCCGCTCAACGTGATGCTGGTGCCGGGATTGCCGTCGCGGGACGAGCTTTTCGCGGCTGGCGCGCGACGCCTGAGCGCCGGTATCGCGTTGTCCCTGGAGGCCTATGCAAACACGGCGCGGATGGCGGCCGAGTTCATGGGCAAGGCGGAGCCAACTGCCGTCAGATATCCCGTACTCAACGCGCTATTGAAGAAATAGGCGAGCAGAGATGCGCCCTGCGTAGGAGCCGATTCATCGGCGATCCCGCGGCAGCGGGCCAGTCTGACGCAAGCACTCAATCGCCGCTGAAGCGGCTCCCACAAAAAAAAGCCGGGCCAATGAAGCCGGTCCAAACAAAAGAGGGTGGCTTGCGCCACCCCCTTTTTCAAAGCATGCGCAGGAAGAAGTGAATTACTTCTTCTTGACGTCGAATGCCTCGTTGCCCACGGCCTGGCCGTTGAGCGAGATGGTGACCTTGTACTTGCCTTCCGGCCATTCGTTCGGATTCTGGATCTTGAACGTGGTGACGGCCGGACCATCCGTGCTGATCGACTGGCTGATGTCGCTGACCGTGGTGGTCGTCTCGCCGTCCTGGTAGGTCCACTTCGCGTTCAACGTGGCGCCGGCGGAGGTGCCGTCGGTAGCGACCGATGCGTAGATGGTCTTGTCCGAGGGGGCGAAGGCGTTCTTGGCCTTGGCGACCTTCTTGTCGCCGCCAACGGCGTTGCCGAGCGTGACCGAACCGACCTTCAGCGTGTCGGCAGCGGCCGGTGCGACGGGGGCAGCCGGAGCGGCGGCGGGCTGGGCAGCGGGAGCAGCAGCGGCGGTCGTCGCGGCAGCAGGAGCCGCCGGAGCAGTGCCTGCGGCGGCCGGTGCAGCCGGTGCGGTGGCAGACGGAGCCGGTGCGGCGTTCTGCTGATCTTCCTTCTTGCCGCAGGCGGTGAGGACCAGCAGACCGGCGACGGTGGCCGTGGCGAGAGCGGACGAACGGAAGGAAAGCTTCATGTCTGGATTCCGATAGTGCTGATCAAAGTCGAATGGGACGAGGCGCAGGGGCCTTATCCCCTTGGCCGCGGCAGGTTACAGGCTACACAACTAAAGGCAAGACCAATGAAGAACGCATGAACGATGCATTCATTATTGGCGTGCGCCACGCGGATTGCCGGGTACGGCGGCGGGGTCCGTGCTTCGGAACGGATTGATATCGAGACCGCCCCGACGGGTGTATCGCGCGTACACGGCGAGCTCGCGGGGCGCGCAGCGCTCACGGATATCCATGAAGATGCGCTCGACGCACTGCTCGTGGAACTCGGTGTGGCTGCGGAAGGAAACCAGATAGCGCAGCAGGCCGGCACGGTCGATCGGCGCCCCCGTGTAAGCGATCTGCACGCTGCCCCAGTCGGGCTGGCCGGTGACCGGGCAGTTCGAGCGCAGCAGGTGCGATACCAGCACTTCGCGGGCATCGCCTTCGTGGGTGCGAAGAAAGTTCGGGCGGGGTGGGCCGTAGCTGTCGAAATCCAGTTCCTGGGCGTCCAGAAGCGCACCCTCGGGCTCGCCGATCGGCGTGCCGTCGAGTTCGCCCGGTGCGCGCAGGATCACCTCGGAGGGCCCGCCGGCTRCTGCCGACAGGTCGCGGACGAGGATCGCGCGCACGGCTTCGGCATCGGGCAGGCGTTCCTGGGCGAAGCTGTTCAGGTAGAGCTTGAAGGACTTGGATTCGACGATATTCGGCGTGGTCGCCGGGAATCGGAACTCCGCCACGGCGACCACCGGCTTGCCGCGCAGGTCCAGCCAGGAGAGCTCGTAGCCGTTCCATACGTCGACGCCGTGGAACGGCAACGCACCGGCGGATACGCCGATCTCGTCGCGCTTGCCCTGGCGGGGAATGGGGTAGAGCAGCCCGGCGTCGTAGCGGTCGGCGTAGACGGTGGCCTTGCCCAGCGGCGAATGATCGGGAGATGACATCCGCCCATTATAGGGAGGGAAGCCCCACCCCCGTTAACCGGGGACGGGGCTGCCGTTCACGGATCAGGCGTTGATGAAGCTCATCATGTTTGTCGCATAGCGGTCGCCCACGGCGGAGTCCGGCGGGAAGATGGCGTCGATCTCGGCCACTTCCGCGGTGCTCAGGGGTACGCCCACCGCGCCGGCGTTCTCGTCCAGGTAAGTCCGACGCCGGGTACCCGGGATGGGAATGATGTCCTCACCCTTGGCCAGTACCCAGGCCAGGGCCAGCTGGCCCGGTGTGCAGCCCTTGTCGGCAGCGAACTTCTTCACCTTGTCGACGATGGCGACGTTCTTCTGGAAATTCTCGCCGACGAACCGGGGGTTCAAGCGGCGGTAATCGTCCTCGGCGAAGTCTTCCGGCCGGGTGATCGCGCCGGTGAGGAAGCCGCGGCCCAGTGGGCTATAGGCGACCAGGGCGATGCCGTGCTCGCGGCAGGCGGCCAGGGTGCCGGTGGTCTCCGGATCCCGGGTCCACAGCGAGTATTCGCTCTGCAGCGCGGCGATGGGATGGACGCTGGCAGCCTTGCGGATGGACTCGGCCGAGGCTTCGGACAGGCCCAGGTGACGCACCTTGCCCTCTTCCACGAGCCGGGCCATGGCGCCGACCGTCTCCTCGATGGGCACGGTCTGATCGACACGGTGCTGGTAGTAGAGGTCGATGTGATCGGTTTTCAGCCGGCGAAGGCTGCCTTCGACCGACTCGCGCACGTATTCCGGGCGGCCGCTGATGCCGCGTTTGTTCGGGTCGTTCGGGTCGCGCACGATGCCGAACTTCGTGGCCAGGAAGACCTGGTCGCGCCGGCCGGCGAGTGTGCGGCCGAGCAGTTCCTCGTTGGTGTGCGGGCCGTAGGCGTCGGAGGTGTCCCAGAAGGTGATGCCGAGCTCCAGCGCACGCTCGAGGGTGGCGATGGATTCCTTCTCGTCCGTGGGGCCGTAGAACTCGCTCATGCCCATGCAGCCAAGGCCGAGCATCGACACCTGGGGGCCGTGCGTTCCGAGTTGGCGGGTCTTCATGCGTTTCTCCTTCGTTTCGAGGGGAGGGCGGCCGGCACCGGCGCGGGAGGCGTCGGTGTTTCGGCAGGGGAAGGGGCGCCGTCTTCGACGTACATCGAGCGGTACAGGGCGATCTTGTCGTCCAGCCGGGCGATGGTCTCGGTCAACGTGACCAGCTCGTCACGCAGGTTGGCGGCATGGCGTGCCAGGAGGTCGCCACGCAGGCGGATGCTCTCGGGCGTCTCGCCCTGGCGCCGCAGCTCGGCATATTCCTGGATCACCCGCATCGGCATGCCGGTGGCGCGCAGCTTGAGCACGAAGTGGATGAAACGCATCTCGGCCTCGCCGTAGACGCGCTGTCCGCTCCGCCGCGGCACCGGATCGATCAGGCCGATCTGCTCGTAGTAGCGCAGCGTATGCGTGGTGAGGCCGGTGGCGAGAGCGGCCTCGGCAATGGTCATCGAATTAGGCATTCGAGAAGCGTACGCCTTCGAGTGCACTCGAAGTCAACAGGGGCAGGCTGCTGTCTCTGGGGCAGCTTTTTGTGGGAGCAACTGTCTTTTTTAGACAGCCGCCCCATGCCGCCATCCGGCCTGATCACGGACCATCGCATTGATGGCCGTGATCAGGCATCGCATGCAGGCAACGATGGCCACCTTGGCTACTTTTCCCCGCGCCCGCAGGGCGCGGTAACGCTCGCCCAGGGCTGTTCCTTTTGCTCTGACGGCGGCCCAGGCGGCCATGTATAACG
>NZ_JBFUJE010000234.1:0-6165 GCF_056401535.1 Luteibacter sp. P4_E6
CTTCCCGATAGCATCACTTCTACGCCGATGTGAAATACGCCGCGTTCCTCAGAATCGCCGGCTCAAGCACTCTCAGCACGTCGCTCGCCTGGATTCTCAGAGGCTCCCACGAGCGATGCCGCATGGTGGCGATGGATCCCTCGCGACTGTTCGTAGGCAGGCCCCCGACGACGATGGCCTCCTCAGGCAGTTCCTTCAATGCACTAGCTAGCCTGACGAGCGCAGCAGACTGAGCTTCCGTGAAGTACGACATCGGAGAGCTGACCATATTTGGAATCGGCCCTGAAACGTCCTCCTGAATTTCCCMGGCGGCGTTGTAGTTACCCATCACTTCGCACTGTTCCTCGGCAGTGAGCTCAAGAATGCGAAGTGCCTTGAGGAAGTAGAAGATTTCGTGCTCGAACCACTCTTCCTCGGATATTTCTTCGTTCTCGATGGGTCCTCCACCCGACTACCTGCTTGAATCCATCATTACTTTCACGGCCGCCCTACCCCCGGGGGTCATAAACGGAAGCAGCGCGTCGAAGTCCGCAGTGAACCCGATGTCACAGCCGTCTCCCGTCGCCCATTGGTTGAAGGCCATGCCGGTGGCGGTAAGACTGATACGAAACGACACCGCACCGGTGTATTTCGCCGTGCAGTTGTCGTCGCCTGCCGGTATATCACCGGGCTTCACGAACTTCGCCAGCAGTGGCGCGGGCATGGTCGCCGAGTCATCGGCGCCTGGGGTACCTTTCGCACCGAACCATCCCCACAGGTCGACACGCTTGCCCGTCACCAGGTCCCAGGTCAGGTCGTGACTCGAAATACCGCTTTGTCCCATGCCAGCCGCCCATGAGTAGAAGTTTATCGACAGGTACCGGCCTAACCAGAACGAAGGTGCCACGGTCGTCTCGTCGTCCATGACGAACCCGCGCGTGCTCAGGTCGTTGCGACGTCGGGCGTTGTACTCAGCCACTGTTGCCGGGCTGTCGTCGATGAACTGGCGAAGGTCGCGGTTGATGGCGTCGGCGGCGGCACCCGGTAAAAGGATCTGGATCGTCGCCTGGTTCAGGCCGGATAGCGTGCGGTAGCCGTGACCATTGAAGTCATTGCGCGGGCCGGTGACCACGCGCGGCGCGGTTGGCGCTTCCAGCAGCGCGACGAAGGCATCGCTGCCGCAAGCTTTTGGGTCGGCTACACCGGCGCGGGTCAGCGCGACAGGCACCCCGACCGCGTCATCCTTTTTCTTCTTCCAGCTGCCGGCGAGCGTGCCGCTCCCCGCGGCCAGTTCGACTTCCCAGACGCCGTCGGCTTCCTTGATGGTCTTGTTACTCGCGTCGAAGCCAACGCTGATGGGCACGAGGTGCTTGAGGTAGTAGTAGCTGCCCTCCGCCCCGTGGGTGTCCGAGCGATTGAAGCAGGCGACAACAGGTTGCCGTCCGATGCTGCCTTTCCAGATACCGGGCAGAGCCGCAGGATCGAGTGACGCGGCCATGACCAGTGGCGACGTGATCACCAGCGCAGCGACAAGTATTCGTATGTATCCAATCAGTCCCAGGCGCATATCCGGTGGAGTTCCTTCTCGTGGCGTTGCGGAATCTTACGCCGTACCGCTACACACCTGCGACGGGGCCTCGCACCAACGGCACCGCCGCCCGAATCACCGACCACCCCGTCTGCAAAAACAACACGGCCAACGCAGCACCGAAGATCAGGTCGAGCCACCACCAGCCGGTCCACGCGATCAGCCCGCTGGTAACCAGCACTCCCGCATTCCCGATGACATCGTTTCGCGAACACTGCCACACCGAACGCATGTTGATGTCGTCCGCGCGATAGCGCGTCAGCAAGACCAGGCAGGCGCCGTTGAGCATGAGCGCGCCGGCCGAGGCCAGGCTCATCAGGCTCGTGGTGGGTGGCACCCCGTGGGATAACCGATAGACCACCTCAGCCATCACCACCGCCGCAAAGGCCACCTGCAAGCCACCCTTGGTCAACGCGGACATCGCGCGAGCGCGCAGGGAACGACCGACCACCAGCAGACTGATGCCGTAGACCAGGGCATCTCCCAGGCTGTCCAGCGAGTCGCCCTGCACGGCACTGGAATTAGCCAACCAGCCGATGCCGAACTCGCCGCCGAAGATCACCAGGTTGATAACCAGCACGGTCCAAAGCACACGGCGATCGGCCGACGTATCCGCCAGGGCGCGGGCCTCGCAGTTATCGTGATCACAGCAACCCATGCAGGGAGTTCCACCAGGAAAGGGCTTAGACTGAGGTCCGTAGTAACTACGGAGTCAACCCATGCGCATCAGCGAACTAGCCGCCGCCACCGGGTGCAACCTGGAGACGATCCGGTACTACGAACGGATCACTCTGCTTCCCGAGCCGCCCCGGCTGGGGACGTATCGCCAGTACGGCGCCGACGACGTAGCGCGTCTGGACTTCATCATGCGGTGCCGGCATCTGGGCTTCAGTCTCGAGGAGACCCGGAGCCTGCTCGGCTTGAGTGCCAGGCGAGACGATTCGTGCGCGGCGGTCGACGTGATCGTCCAGACGCACCTTGAACAGATCGAAGCGAAGCAGCGGGCGCTAGCGGAGATGGCTGCGGATTTGCGGGGCATGCTCGCGGCGTGTGCGCAGGGTACCGTCGCGACATGTAGCGTCGTGCGCAAGCTCGCTCACTGATTCGCTATCCCACGCGCAAAAACGCCGCCGCATCGAACGATGCGGCGGCGTCTGTTGGTCAACGCTGGTCGCTAAGACCTACTTCCGCGCAGCAATAATCTCGCTCAAGTAATCCGGCGTCCCATCCACCCGCACCAGATGCGGATACTGCAGACCACCGTGATAGTCCACGGGAACGGTACGGAACCGACCCTGGTACTTCAGCGTCAGCTCGATCGGCGTCTTGCTGTCTTTGGCGGCAGTGATCGCCGTCGTCAGGACATCCTTCGAGTAGGCCGCGCCGTTGACCGCGACCACGGTGGCACCGCTGCTGACGCCTGCCTTGAACGCAGGGCCGTCCCAGCGCACGTCGCCCACCTTACCGGCGTCGGTCATCGTCAGGCCGATCGACCAGGTGAAGTTCACCAGGTGGCGCAGCGCTTCCGGCCGGGCGTCGTACGCCTTCTCGTAGTCGCTTTCCTTGTCGTCATAGACCAGCTTCCAGCCCGTGCCCGCCAGGCCATCCTGCAGCTGCGGATTGACCGAGGCGACATGCGCCTTCAGGAAGCTCGCCCAATCGTACTTGGCAACACCATCCAACGCTGCCACCACGTCCTCGAACGTATAGGTCTTGGGCACATAGCTGCCATTCTCGACACCGAAGAAGCTGCGCGCGAAATCGTCGAGCGACGACTTGTCGTGCGTGAGGCTGCGCAGCTTGGTGTCCACCGCCAGCCACATCATCTGGCCGCCGCTGTAATAGTCCTCACTCATCTGCCAGCTGCGGTACGGTAGGGGCCGACGCTGCGCAATGGTCGGATCATTCGTGGTGTCCTCGAGCGTGCGCCACTGGAAACCTTCGCGGTTGCGCTCGTAGTTGGCGGCGACCAGCGCCAGCCCGTCACGGAATTCCTGCGGCGACCACATCCCGGCTCGCGCGGTCAGTACAAAGCCCCAGTACTGCGTCTGACCTTCGTACACCCACAGCAGCGAATCGCCCATCGGAACGTTGAAGTTGGGCGTCCACAGGTCGGCCGGACGGCGGAACTTGCCGTTCCACGAATGCGTGTACTCATGCGCCAACAGGTCGCGCTCGGATGCCGCGTCCTTCCAACCGGTGAAGTAGTCGGCGCCCAGTCCGTCTTCGCTGGACTGGTGATGCTCCGTGCCGTTACCCGCCAACTGATCCGACAGCGAGAACAGGAAGTCGTAATGGTCGTAGTGGTGCGAGCCGAACAGCTTCGTCGCCTGCGTCACCAGGTTGCGATGCACCGTGAGCTGCTCGGGCGTCATCTCCAGGTACTTCGGTTCATCCGCGACCACGTCCAGGAACACCGGCGCCTTGTCGCCCGGGTTGAGCGCGACGCGCTTGAAGTACTGACCCGCGTAGACCGGCGAATCGACCAAGTTCTCGAAGGACACCGGCTTGAAGGTGGTGGTGTCGCCCGTCTTCGTGGTGGTCTCCAGTGCGGTGCCGAGCTGCCAGCCATGCGGCAGCGTCAGGCTGGGCGCGAAGGTGATGCCGCGCGTGTAGTAGCCCGCGGGATACAGCGCCACCTTGCTCCACTCCATCGACATCAGGCGATCGGTGATCTCGAAGTCCGCGTCATCCCCGCGCTCGGAGAGGTACTGAAAGTCCGCGTCGATCGACGAGACATCCGCCGGCACGTCGAGATGGAAGGCGTAGACGTTGTACTCATCGCGCTTCCACGCGAGCGGCTTGCCATTGGCGCTGAGCTTCAGGCCAGCGAGCATGGCGATCGGGCCGGTGGGCGAGTGGTCGCCGGGAATCCACTGCGGGTACAGCAGGGTCAGCGCGCCCGCCTTCACCGGAATGGATTCATGGACGCGGAAGATGCCCTGCGCCGTATCGTTCGCATCCACGTGGATCGCCACCGTTCCGACGTACGGCGTGTCCTGCGGCGGGGGTACATGGTCGGAGACAGTCCATTGCGCGGCAGCCGTGCCGGAGGCGAGGGCCAAGGCAAGGGAGAGAGAGAGGCGCGAAAACTTACGATGCTTGGCAGCCGGCAGACCGGCGAGAGGGACTGAGTGCATGAAAGGCTCGACGAGTAAGTGAGGAGGGGCACATGCGAACCATGCGGCCGCCGTGAATCATAGTGCCCATTCCGCTCTTACCCGAGTGCCTTAACGCCTCGACGTTTGGCGACAGCCGCGCGCTTGCCCGCCACCTTCGCAACGTTCGCCGCCGGCACGCAACTACCACCGCTACCCGCGCAGCAGTTCTCGGTCAGGTAACCGACAAGGCCATTCACCGCGGCAATCACCGGCGCGTAGTAAATGAAGCGACCGCTCTGGCGACTGGTGACAAGGCCCGCGTGCAGCAGCTCTTTCAGATGGAACGAGAGGGTAGCACTCGGAAAACCCAGACGTTCGCCTATCACCCCCACGGGCAATCCTTCCGGCCCCTGCTCGATGAGCAAGCGGAAAATCGCCAGGCGCGACTCCTGAGCGAGCGCGGAAAGGACCTTGATGGCGTCGGCGGTTTGCATGGCGGTTGCGTCGTTCGTCTCGATATCTCTAGAATGATAGAATCGTTAGCGCCAAGCAACCCTCGGAGAGCATCGTGACGTCAGTCGATCTTCCCCACCTGACCGGCAACCTGCCGCTGCCCGAGTGGGAACGCCTCACCGTCCAGGGCGATGGCGGCCATGCACCCCGCATCCTGATCCTGTACGGCTCGCTGCGCCCGCAATCCTTCAGTCGCAAGCTCGCCTACGAGGCGGAGCGCATCCTCCAGCACCTGGGCGCCGAAACACGCGTATTCGATCCCGCCGAGCTTCCGATGCTCGACAGCGTGCCCGCGAGTCATCCGAAGGTGCAGGAGCTTCGTGCGCTTTCGTTGTGGTCGGAGGGCCACGTCTGGGTCAGCCCCGAGCGGCACGGCAGCGTGACCGGCGTCTTCAAGAACCAGATCGACTGGCTGCCGCTGGAAGAAGGCAGCGTGCGTCCCACCCAGGGCAGGACCCTGGCCGTCATGCAGGTATCGGGTGGCTCGCAGTCATTCAACGTGGTCAACGCCTTGCGCGTACTCGGCCGCTGGATGCGCATGGTGACCATCCCGAACCAGTCCTCAGTCGCCAAGGCCTGGAACGAATTCGATGCCGCCGGTCACATGAAGCCGTCGCCGTACTACGATCGCGTGGTTGACGTCATGGAGGAGCTGATGAAGTTCACGCTCCTGGTCCGTGGCCGCAGTGATTATCTTGTTGACCGCTACAGCGAGCGCAAGGGCGCCGCTGAAGCCCTTGCACTGGCTGCCGCTGCAGCCGTAGTGGAACCTACGTCATGACGATGAACGCAACGATCTACCACAACCCCCGGTGCGGCACCTCGCGCAACACGCTGGCGATCCTTCGCCATGCCGGCATCGAGCCGACCGTGATCGAGTACCTGAAGACCCCGCCGGATCGAGTGACGCTGCTGCGCCTCCTCGTCGACGCGGGGCTGACGCCCCGCGAGGCGGCGCGTCAGAAGGAACCGCTGTTCGGTGAG